>NZ_CAXUCH010000090.1:0-16373 GCF_964249325.1 uncultured Mycobacterium sp.
CCCACCACCCCGAAGAACTTCTGCGCGGAGACCCCGATCCCCCCGACGACGATGAAAAGTGAGCAGGTGCCTTAGCCTTTGGGCCGCCACACCCCGAACCGATTACCGTGCGGGTCCTGGAGATGGGCGAACTCGAGGGGGCCGTTGTCGGTGAACGGCACCACGACCGTGGCGCCAAGCTCCGTGGCCTTGTCGATGGTGGCGTGCACGTCGTCGACTTGGACATAGAAGATGGCCCAGGAGCCGCCGCCCATGGTCGAGGTGTCCCAGACGCCGCCTTTGTCGCCGTCGATCATGCGGTAGTCGCCGGAGTCGCCGATCTGCCAGTTGAACAATGTGCCGTAGAAAGCGGTCGTAGCGCCGACATCGGGTGTGCCGACCTCGAAATAGTTCACGGCGTTGGCCATGGTGGGCGTCCTTTCGTCCGATGGATTGGGTGAACGTCGTGAGTATTGCGCGCTGGTATGACAACCATGCACCGTCAGTGCGAGGCGACGGTGTGCTGGTAAGGCCGGAAGCTGCCGTCGAGAACCTGCAAGTGCCCGATTGTGCGCCCGGTGACCTGCTGAGCATCCACAAGCGCCAGACGCACCGCTGCTTGCGCGAATTCGTCAGCGGAGGCCACCTCGTCGAACTCGCGGGCATAGTAGGCAAGACCAGGAGTGAGGATCGGCTTCGACGGTGCCAGCGCATTCACCGCGATGTTGCGGTCCTGCAGGTCGAAGGCCGCGCATTGGGTCAGGTGCTCCAGCGCAGCCTTCGATCCGCCGTAGCCGGGCAGCACGCCGCCGCTGCGGTCGTCGTACGGCCCGTCGCCGGGCAGCCGCGAGGCGACAGAAGTGATGTCGACGATGGAGCCTAAGCCAGCGGCAAGCATGTCCGGACACACCAGCTGCATCAACTCATAAGCCGCGAACACCGCGATTTCGAAATGCCGGCGATACGCGCTTAGCGGTGTGCCGAGGAACGGTGGCCAGTCCGGTTTGGCCCTGTTAGGAGCGGCGTGCACCGGCTTGGGGCGGGCCTCCTCCCCCGGCCTGGACGGGCGGCCGGGCGCCGTGAACGCCGCATTGTTGACGAGGATGGTGATGGGGCCCAAGGCTTCTCGGGACTGGTTGACCAGCCGAGCGATGTCGTCGCGGTCGAGCAGGTCGGCCCGAATGGCCACCGCATGCCTGCCCGCAGCCTCGATGTCGGCAACGGTTTCGCCGATAGTGCCGGGCAGCCGGTTGTCCCATACCTGCTCGGTACGTCCGACGTCCGCAACCGCAGCGCCTTCGGCCGCGAGCGCCAACGCGATCGCCCGGCCCAGTCCGCGGCTCGCGCCGGTGACGATCGCGGCGCGCCCGTCGAGTCGCCTTCTCACCGCACTGACCCTACTTTGACGCCGTGGACCACGATCGCGCTCGTTTGATCCACCCACGCGTCGTCCAGCTCTTCGTCCGGGCGCAGCAGCAGCCGCAATAGCGTCGCTCCCCCGATCAGCTCGATCAGCCGGTCCGGGTCGACGTCGGGATGCACCTCGCCACGCTCGACGCCGTCACGCAATCGGCGCCGCACAGCGGCGAACAGGTCGGCGAAGCGTGACATCACCCGTGCATTGAGCTCGGAGTCGGCGGTCATGTCGGCGACCAGCCCGGTCAGCGCGGCTCGCACCACCGGGCTGGTGAACACGTCGCGGGTGGCCGCGAGCATCGCCCGAACGTCAGCGGCCACGTCGCCCGCCGGTGCGGCCAGCGCGGTTGGCGCTGCGGGGAAGGCGGCCTCGTGCACCAGTTCGGCCTTGCTGGACCACCGGCGATACAGCGCTGTCTTGGTGGTTCCGGCGCGCTCGGCCACGGCCGCCAGCGTGAGGTTCGAATAGCCGATTTGCACAAGCAGTTCCGCGGTGGCCGCCAATATGGCAGCGTCGATACGTGGATCCCTGGGGCGTCCGGCGCCGGGGGCCTTGTCAACCGTCGACGGGTCTGCTTTCATAACGCTACCCACCGTATCGTAATTGCCTCGTCGAGGAGGCGTCTGTGCCAACTGAACCGGCGATCGACAATGTCAGCCGACTCCAACGTTCCAGCCGCGACGTCACCAGCCTGCCCGCGCTCCTGTCGCGCTGGCTGTCGACCGTACTGCCCGGCGGCGTGACGCCGGAGGTCACCGTGGAAAGCGGCGTGGATGCGACGGGGATGTCGTCGGAAACCATTATCTTCACCGCGCGCTGGCAGCAGGACGGACAGCCGATCGACCAGAAGCTGGTAGCACGAGTGGCCCCCACCGCCGCTGACGTGCCGGTGTTCCCGTCGTATCGGCTGGACCACCAGTTCGACGTGATCCGCAAAGTCGGTGAGCTCACCGACATCCCGGTGCCTCGGGTGCGCTGGCTCGAGCCCAGCGGCGACGTGCTGGGAACACCTTTCTTTGTCATGGATTACGTCGAGGGTCAGGTGCCGCCCGACGTCATGCCGTACACGTTTGGTAACAACTGGTTCGCCGACGCGCCAGCCGAGCGCCAACGCGAACTGCAGGACTCCACCGTTGCGGTGTTGGCCATGCTGCACTCGATTCCGAACGCAGACAAGACGTTTGGATTCCTGTCCAGCGGTACCGCGCTGCGCCGCCACTTCGACTGGGTGCGGTCCTGGTACGACTTCGCAGTCGCCGATATCGGGCGCTCGCCGCTGCTGGAACGCGCGTTCGCTTGGTTGCAGGCGCAGTGGCCCGACGAGGCGGCGGCGGGCGAGACCGTGTTGCTGTGGGGCGACGCCCGGATCGGCAATGTGCTGTATCGCGATTTCCGGCCGGTGGCGGTGCTGGACTGGGAAATGGTGACGCTGGGGCCGCGTGAACTCGATGTGGCGTGGATGATCTTCGCGCACATGGTGTTCCAGGAGCTCGCCGCTCTGGCCACGCTGCCGGGCCTGCCCGAGGTGTTGCGGGAGGACGACGTTCGCGCCACCTATCGGCGGCTCACCGGAGTCGAACTCGGCGACCTGCACTGGTTTTACGTGTATTCGGCCGTGATGTGGGCATGTGTGTTCATGCGGACCGGTGCGCGGCGCGTCCACTTCGGTGAGGTCGATAAACCCGACGATGTGGAATCGCTGTTCTACCACGCTTCGCTGCTGAAACGCCTTATCGGAGAGGACCATTGATGCTCGGACCACTTGACGAGTTCCCGGTACATCAGCTTCCGCAGCCGATTGCGTGGCCGGGTTCGTCCGACCGCAACTTCTACGACCGCTCCTACCTCAACGCCCACGACCGCACCGGCGACATCTTCCTGATCACCGGAATCGGCTACTACCCCAACCTCGGCGTCAAGGACGCCTTCCTGCTGATCCGCCGCGGCGACACCCAGACGGCGGTGCACCTCTCCGACGCCATCGACCAGGACCGGCTCAACCAGCACGTCGGCGGCTACCGGATCGAGGTGATGGAGCCGCTGCGGCAACTGCGGGTGATTCTCGAGGAAACCGAGGGTATCGCGGTCGATTTGACCTGGCGGGGCCTGTTCGACGTGGTTCAGGAACAGCCGCACGTGCTGCGCTCGGGTAACCGGATCACCCTTGACGCGCAACGGTTCGCTCAGCTGGGCAGTTGGAGCGGCCGGATCGCCGTGGATGGTGAGGAGATCACCGTGGATCCCGCGACGTGGATCGGCAGCCGCGATCGGTCTTGGGGCATTCGGCCGGTCGGCGAACCGGAACCGGCGGGCCGGCCCGCTGACCCGCCGTTCGAGGGCATGTGGTGGCTGTACATGCCGATGGCGTTCGACGACTTCGCCGTCGTGCTGATAATTCAGGAGGAGCCCAACGGGTTTCGCTCGCTCAACGACTGCACCCGGATCTGGCGCGACGGCCGCGTCGAACAGCTCGGCTGGCCGCGAGTGAGCACAAGCTACCGCTCCGGCACGCGCATTCCGACCGGGGCGACGATCGAGGCAAGCACCCCCGACGGCACACCGGTACGCTTCGACGTCGAATCCAAACTGCCGGTGCCCATCCACGTCGGCGGCGGCTACGGCGGAGATTCGGATTGGCTGCACGGCATGTGGAAGGGCGAGAAGTTCACCGAGCGGCTCACCTACGACATGTCCGACCCGGCGATCATCGCGCGGTCAGGGTTCGGGGTGATCGACCATGTGGGCCGTGCGCTGTGCCGCGACGGTGACGGCGAGCTAGTCGAGGGCTGGGGGCTCTACGAGCACGGAGTGCTCGGCCGACACGACCCATCGGGCTTCAAAGACTGGCTGACGGTCGCGCCCTGAACTTAAGCGGATTGCCGCGCTTTGTCAGCCGTCGCGCAGCCGAAGACCATGTGGTCGTCGTCGATCGGGCGCAGCCGGTAGTCGAGCACGTCGCGCAGGAAGTCGTGGCTGACCACCCATGGCCGGCGGGTGCCCGACTTGGGCAGCACATCCAGGGCACGCAGCACGTACCCGGACTGCAAGTTCAATGTCGGCTGTTCCGGCATGTCGATGTCGCCGAGGTGCGGATAGGCGTGGGTGTAGCCGTGAGAGTTCATGTACTCCAATAGCTTTGCCACCGATTGCGCGGTCATGTCGGCGCCCAATGTCCATGACGCGTTGACGTAGCCCACACACCAGGCCGCGTTGGGGACGTCCTCCAACATGTGTCGCTTGTAGACGAAGCGATCGTGCGGGTTGATCTTTTCGCCATCGAGGCTGATCGTGATCCCGCCCAGCGCCTGCAGCTGCAGCCCAGTCGCGGTGATGATCACATCGGCGTCAAGGTGTCGACCGGACTTCAGCACGATGCCGGTGGCGTCCATGTGGTCAATGTGGTCGGTGACCACGTCGACCGCACCGTCGCTGATCAGCTTGTACAGGTCGGCGCCGACCAGGAAGCACAGCCGCTGGTCCCACGGGTTGTACGGCGGTTTGAAGTGGGTGTCGATGTCGTAGCCCTCGGGCAGGTTTCGCTCGGCGATGCGGCGAAGGTTACGCTTCATCACCTCCGGGGCACGGCGCGACACCTCCCACAACAGCACGGCGACGAGCGCGTTGCGCCAGCGCACAATCCAGTGAGCGACGTTCAGCGGCAACCATTTTCGGATCGCAACGGCCGTCGGCTCGACTTTGGGCGCGGAGATCATGTAGGACGGCGTGCGTTGCAGCATCGTGACATGGGCAGCCTGTTCGGACAGCGCGGGAATGAGGCTGACCGCGGTGGCGCCGCTGCCGATCACCACGCAGCGCTTGCCCGCGCAGTCCAGTGACTCCAGCCAATGCTGGGGATGCACCACCTCCCCGGTGAAGTCCTCGATTCCGGGAAATGTTGGTGTGTACGGGTTGTCGTAGTCGTAGTAGCCGGTAGCGAAGAACACGAACCGGCACTGGTAATTCTTGTCGACACCGCCTTGTTCGGTCCGAATTGTCCAGGTGTCGGTGTTCGAATCCCAGTCGGCAGAGCGGACGTAGGTGTTGAAACGGATGTGCTCGTCGATGTGATGCTTGCGGGCGGTCTCGGCCAGGTACTGCCAGATGTGCTCACCGTCGACGATCATCTCCTGGCGGGTCCACGGCTCCCAGGGGAAGCACAGCGTGTAGATGTCACTGTCGGACCGCACCCCCGGATAGCGGAACAGATCCCACGTCCCGCCGAGACGCCCGCGTCGCTCCAGGATCACGAAGCGAAGCTGCGGGTTACGCTCCCGGATCCGGTAGGCGGCACCAATCCCGGAGATACCGGCACCGATGATCACTACGTCGAAGAACGGCTCGTCGGTCATAGAGAAAGCTCCCTCGCCCGAGTGGTGGCTGCACCTACCAGACTAGGTTCACATCTGACAGGAAGAGGTGGCGATGCGCGCGGTACAGGTTTTCCGGCTCGACGGTCCCGAGGCGGTGCAGTTAGTTTAGGTGTACTAGGAGTTCTTCTATGGCGCCGTCGTCGTCGACGTATATGCGGCCGGTGTTGCGTTTCCCGACGCGCTACTGACCCGCGGCCTCTACCAGCACAAGCCGGAGCTGCCGTTTGTGCCCGGCGCCGAGGCGGCAGGCGTCGTGCGCAGTGCACCTGCGGGAGCGCACGTCAGCGCGGGTGATCGGGTGGCGGCGCTGACCATGCTCAGCGGCGGTATGGCGCAGGTCATCGCTTTGCCGCCGGAGCAGGTGTTCGCGTTGCCGGACACGGTGTCGTTCGAGGCCGGTGCCGGGATCCTGTTCAACGACCTCACCGTGCATTTCGCGTTGACCCAACGCGGCCGGCTGGCCAACGGTGAGACGGTGTTGGTGCACGGCGCGGCCGGTGGCATCGGCACGTCGGCGCTGCGGCTGGCGCCCGCACTGGGCGCGGCGCGGACCATCGCGGTGGTCAGCACGCAGGACAAGGCCGACATCGCCAGGGCGGCCGGGGCCACCGACGTGGTGCTGGCCGACGGGTTCAAAGACGCGGTGCGGGAAATGACTGGTGGACGCGGAGTCGACATCGTGGTAGATCCCGTCGGCGGTGACCGGTTCACCGATTCCCTGCGGTCGCTGGCCCGTGGAGGCCGGCTGCTGGTGGTGGGGTTCACCGGCGGCGCCATTCCGCCCCACCACCCTTGCCGGGGGGGGGGGGGGGGGGGGCGCCGGGGCGATGTCGCATCCGGGTTATCTCGCCCGCCAGTGGTCGGAGCTGCAGCCCCTGCTGGCGGCGGGCACGATTGCGCCGCCGCAGCCGGAGGTCTACCCGTTGCAGCGGGCCGCTGACGCGATCGCGGCGCTGGAGAATCGCTCCGCCAAGGGCAAGGTCGTGCTCAGGATGCGCGACTAGCGCCTGCGCAGCCGCCGGTATGCGGTTGACTAGCGGGCATGCCGCAGTGGGATGTCGACGTCGTGGTGGTGGGCGCTGGTTTCGCCGGGCTCACCGCGGCACGTGAGCTGGCGCGCCGCGGCCACGACGTGCTGGTGCTCGAGGGCCGTGACCGGGTCGGCGGACGCTCCCGCACCGGGGCCGTCGCGGGCGTACCCGTCGACCTCGGCGGCACCTTTGTCGGCCCGACCCAGGATGGGGTGCTGACGCTGGCCGCTGACCTCGGCATCCCGACGGTGCCCACCTACCACGACGGCGCCAACCAGATCCGCTGGCGCGGGCGGGTCCGGTCGTATCACGGGACTATCCCGAAGATGTCGCTGCCCGGACTCGTCGACATCGGCCGGGTGCGTTGGCAATTCGAACGCATCGCGCGCACGGTGCCGTTGGACGAGCCGTGGACCGCCCGGCGTGCGGCGCAACTGGACGGCCAGTCGCTGGGCGGCTGGCTGCGATCAGTGCACGCCGGCGCCACCGCACGTGACCTGCTGGCCATCATGGCCCGGGTCACCTGGGGCTGCCAACCCGACCAGGTCTCCATGCTGCACGCGGCCCGCTACGTTCGGGCTGCGGGTGGGCTGGACCGGCTGCTCGACGTCGAAGGCGGCGCCCAGCAGGACCGCTTCCCGGGCGGCACCCAGCAGATCGCCGAGAAGGCGGCCACCGAGCTCGGCGAGCGTGTGGTGGTAGGCGCCGCGGTCCACCGCATCGACCAGCACAGTGCCGGCGTGACGATCACGTGTGAAAAGGGCCGGGCCGAGGCGCAATTCGTCATCATCGCGACCCCCCCGGCACACCGGGCGGCCATCGAGTTCGCTCCTCCGCTGCCCGCCGAATACCGGCAACTGGCCATGTGTTGGCCGCAGGGGCGGCTGAGCAAGGCCTACGTCGCCTACCCCACACCGTTTTGGCGGGCCAATGGATGCTCCGGGGAAGCCCTGTCCGACGAGGGCCCGGTGTTCATCACCTTTGACGTCAGCCCGCAGCCGGACGGGCCGGGCATCTTGTTGGGGTTCGCCGATGCCCGCACGTTCGATGGGCTGCCGCTCGACGAGCGCCGCCGCCGGGCACTGGCGTGCTTCGCCGCGCTGTTCGGCGAGGCAGCACTGCAGCCGCTCGACTATGTCGATCATCGTTGGGCCGCAGAGGAATTTGGGCCAGGCGGCCCGACTGCCGCGGTGCCGCCGGGTTCGTGGACCCGCTACGGGCCGTGGTTACGCCGCCCGGTGGGGAGTATTCACTGGGCCGGCACCGAAACAGCCGACGAATGGACCGGGTTTCTCGACGGCGCCGTGCGCTCCGGGCATCGGGCAGCCGCGGAAGTGGCCGGGCGGCTATGAGCTGATCCGCCGCACCCCGGTGGCTTTCGCGCCTGCCGCGGCCAGGGTCTGCAGCTGCCGGTTGACCTCGGCGGGGTGCTCGAGCATCGCGCAGTGGCCGCCGGGCAGTTCGACGAGGCCGACGAGATTCGGCGCTGAGCGAGCGATGCGGCGCGACTGGCTGATCGGGGTCAGCCGATCCCGTTCGCTGCCGATCACCAGCGTTGGCACCGTCAGCCCGGTCAGGCTGATGTGCCGTGGTCCCAACGCTTCGGCGAGCATCTTGGCGCAGCCGCCTCGTGCTGCCGGTGGCGTCGCGGTGAACAAGTCATAGATCAGCGCCGCAACCGCCGGGTCGGCGTCGGCGCCGACCGCCAGCATCGCGATGAAATCCCGGATCGGCCCGCGCATCAGACTGGGCGCCGCAAAACCACCGAACGTCGCGATCAGGCGTCGACCGGCCAGTACACGCGCCGCCGCGAGCTGCCGGGGAAGCGGCACCAGGTTCACCTTGCGCACCAGGTCACCGGTCGTGGTGTTGATCAACGCAACCGCGTCGGCGCGGTGCTCGACCTTGTGACGGTAGAGGTCTGACCAGGCGGCGATCGCGATGCCGCCCATCGAATGCCCTGCGAGCACGGCACGCTCCCCCGGCGCCAGTGTGGCCTGCAGCACCGCGTCGACATCGGAGGCGAGGTGGCTGAGGCTGTAACCGCCACGCGGAGGCGCGCCGCTGCGTCCATGGCCGCGATGGTCGAACGCGATCACCCGGTAGTCGCCGGCCAGGTCGGCGATCTGGTATCCCCACACCCGGATCGCGCAGGTAATGCCGTGTGCCAGCACAATCGGATAGCCGTCCGGCGCCCCGAACACCTGGGTATGCAACCGGGTACCGTCAGCGGCCCGGACCTTGACGGTGCGGCTGGGCGGCAGCACCTCAGGCAGCGCACCTGGTGTGCTGCCTCGCACCGATCGCCGAGTAGTCATCGCCGCTCTCCCTAGATGCGGCGACATTGCCGCACCATGATGCCGGCAGTCTAGCCGGGGAACTGGGTGGGAAGTGTTAGATCACTAAACGACCCGCCGATGCGCCCTTCCCGCACCAACCGGCTGCCAAACATGGTTCCGCGGCAAGCCACGGGTTTCGGCTAGCGGTGAGACGGAAACTCACAGGCTTGACGTGCCGGGCCCGAGCCCGCTGACCGGCCTCCACAGATGCCGGAGGGATATGCGATGCGGCACCCACACAATTCGCCGAACCCGCCGCCCCGCGTGGTGGTGCTCGGCGACAGCATGCTCGACGTATGGCTGTCCGGGACGTGTCGGCGACTTTCCCGGGAAGGCCCGGCTGCGGTAGTGGACGTCGAAAAATCCAGTGTTCATCCGGGCGCGGCCGCCAACACCGCGGCCAATCTCGCCGCGCTTGGCGCCCAGACCGAGATCGTGACCCTCATCGGCGACGACGATGTGGGCGCCGCGCTGCTGCGCGAATTGCACCGCCACGGTGTCGGCACCGAGCATGCGGTGACCGCGGCCGCACGCGCAACGCCTAGCAAAAGCCGCGTCGTCGCGGCCAATCGCGTGCTGCTGCGCTTCGACCAAGGCGATCCGCGCCCGGCCGCGGCGGGCGAAGCGCGCCAGCTGGCCGACGGGCTCACTGCCGCGCTGAGTGCCGCGGACGCGCTGGTGATCTGCGACTATCGCGGCGACGTCGCGCATTCTCACGTGTTCGCCGCCCTCGATGCGGTGCGCCACCAGTTGCCGCTGCTGGTCGTCGACGGCCACCGCCTGGGCGCGTGGCGGTCGGTGCGGCCGGACGTGGCGACACCCAGCGCTGCCGAGTCGATGGCGCTGTTGCCCGACGCGAAACCGGCCGGTCAGCCGCGGGCCGACTTCTTTCTCACGCACCGTCGCCAGCTGGCGGACGCGACAGGGGCGGGCACGGTCGTGGTCACCCTCGACAGCGAGGGCGTAGTGCTGCTGGACGGCGACCGCCCGCCATACCACACCGCCGCCCAGCGTGCGCCGGAGGAGAACTGCGCCGGCGCAGGCGACACCTTCGCCGCCGCGATGACGGTCGGCCTGCTGCAGGGGATGTCAGCTGAGCGGGCCACCGAGTACGGGCAGCGCGCTGCCGACGTCGTCACCGCCCAACCCGGCACGTCGGTGTGTTCCAAAGCCGAGCTCGACGAGCGGATGGACGCCAGCAGCGGAGCGCCTATTTCATCGGATGAGTTGGCGCGCAGGGTTGCTCGCCACCGCAGTGCCGGGGACCGGATCGTGTTTACCAACGGCTGCTTCGACGTGCTGCACCGCGGCCATGTCGCCTATCTCAAGCAAGCCAGGCAGGCCGGGGACGTGCTGATCGTGGCAATCAACAGCGACCGAAGCGTGCGTCGACTCAAGGGCTGGACGCGGCCGATCAATAGTGAGATCGACCGGGCGGCGGTGCTCGGCGAGTTGAGTTGCGTGGACTATGTGACGGTGTTCGACGACGACACACCGGCGTCGCTGATCCAGCGACTGCGGCCAGAGATCTACGTCAAGGGCGGCGACTACACCGCCGAGATGCTGCCCGAGACGCCCGTAGTCCGCAGCTACGGCGGCGAGGTGCGCACGGTGGGTTACGTCGCGAATCATTCGACCACTGAGACGATTGCGCGGATCCGGGCGTCCGCTGACTGCTAACACGACAAGTCGCGCAGCTCCTTCATCACCGCGTCCGGTGAAATGTCGGCCACGAACGAAACGTCGTGATTGCAGGGCTCAGCAGAAACACAATCCCGGTCGCACACGGGGCAGCGGCTGGTCCACGACATCAGCACCCGATCTCGGGAGCGCCCGAAGGGGGCGTAGTGAAAGACGTTGGGCAGCCAGAAGATTCCCACCGTCGCTGTGCCGACGGCCTTCGCCAAGTGACGAACTCCGCTGTCGTTGCCCACCAGAACGTCGCAGCGGGCCAATACTCCGCACAGCGCCGAAAGATCCAGTTCGCTCAACACGGCAACAGCATCGGTGTCCGCGCAAGACAACGTCGCGCGCGCCAGCTCGGCGATGTCGCCCATCAGCTCCTGCTCGCGCGGTGTGCCCACGATGACCACGCGGGCGCCGTCGTTCACGCACCGGCTCACCACTGTCGCGAAATGCCCTGCCGGCCAACGACGCCGAGCGTCGCGAGCGCCTGCGTGCACAGCAACCACCAGACCGGAAGACCACGGCATAAGCTGCTCGGCGCGCCGGCGGTCGGCGTCGGTAACCGCGATCGACGGTTCCAGCCTGACCGGCGGCGCACCGGCCAGCCCGGCGACTTCCAGCCAGCGCAGCACCTCATGCTGATAGAGCCGGTAGGGAATCCAGCGGGTGAGCGGCTCGGCGTCGTCGGCGCGCGCTCCGACCGTCCATTTGGGCCGCAGGCTTTTGACAAACGGATTCGACGATCCACCGCCGCCGTGTAGTTGGACACCCAAGTCGATCGGGTGGCGTCGGATCCAGTCCCAGAACCCGTCCTCAGCCGGCGGGTCGCCTCCGTCGTTGGCAGGGTTGTAGATGCCCGGAACCGACGGTAGCGCCAGCGCCCGGCTCACCGGTGACGGCCGAGCGGTCAGGAGAGAGGTGTGCGGCGGCGCGCACAGCAGCACCAACTCGGCGTCGGGGTAGGCAGCTTTGAGCGCCTCCATCGCGGGAACCGCCATCAGCAGATCGCCCAGTCCACCGCCGCGCAGCACAGCGATCCGCCGCACATCAGGCCAGCGCTGTTCCGTCGGTCCCACCGCCATCGTCGGCACCGGCACGGTCGTCACCCTCCACTTGCTCCGCACAGTCGACCTGGTGAAGTCGCGTCGCTGCGGAGTGATGTGTGGCGGTTACCCGACAGGCGTCGCTCAGCAAACTCGACGCGACGGCGGCCCTCTTACCGGCGCACGGCCGCCACCTCGGCGAACAGCGATTAGAAGCGAGGCGACCTGGCTATTCTCCGATTCGTCATGACACATCGGGCGGACGCCACAGACGACGGAAAAGCTCGTTCACCGACGTCCGGGACCCACCATCGTCGGTACCGCAACCACTCCTTTGTGGTCGGCGCCAAGGTGCTCGCGGCGCTGGTGTCGACGGTGGTGATCGTCGTTACGGGCATCGGCTGGAGCGCCGATCGCGCGGCATCAGCTGGCATCACCACATCCGACGCGCTGGCCGGTGAGCCGGAATCGACCGGAAGTGAGCAAAACATCCTGATCATGGGGCTGGATAGTCGTCGCGACCAGCGAGGGCGGCCCCTGGCGCCAGACATCTATGAAGCGCTGCACGCAGGGGATGAAGATACCGGCGAGAACGACGCCGATGCCCTGATCCTGTTGCATTTGCCGACCGGAGACGCTCCGGCGACGGCGATCTCCATTCCCCGCGACGATTATGTCGACCTGGCTGGATGCCACAGGTCGGATTGCCGGGGCAAGGTCAAGGAGGCCTACCGTCTGGCCTACCAGGCCGTGATGGATGGCTCGGCCAACCCGCAGTCCGGCACCGCCGGGACGCCCGCGCAAGATCCCGCGGCCAAAGAACAAACGGCACGGGAGGCGGGCCGCAAAGCGGAGATCAGCACGGTCAGGCGGCTAATGCAAGTCCCGATCGACCACTTCGTCGAGGTCAGCCTGGTGGGCTTCTTTCAGATTGCCCGGGTGGTCGAACCCATCACTGTGTGCTTGAACGAGGACACCTCGGATCGCTATTACTCCGGGGCGGACTTTCATCGAGGCACCCAGCAGATAACTGCGGCGCAGGCGATGGCCTTCGTGCGGCAACGCCGCGACGCCGACAACGCGGCGTTCACCGACCTGGATCGAACGCGCCGCCAGCAGGCCTTCATCGCCTCGCTGGTAAGTGCGCTGCGTCGCAGCGCGGCGGTGTCCAACCCCGCGCAACTACACCGGCTCCTAGAGGTCGCGAAGCAAAACGCGGCCGTTGACGCCGGTTTCGACCTGGAAGGGTTCCTGCGCAACGCGTCGTCGCACCCGAATCGACCGGTCGCGCTCTACACGCTTCCTGTCACCGATTTCACCGAAACCTCAGACGGTGAAGACGTGAATGTCATTGACGTATCTGCTGTTCGCACCATCGTGCACAACCTGGTGGGCAACGATTCACTACCGGCAGGCGCCTCGACAAGCGACGGCGAGCCTGCGCTGCCGCCGACGGGCGGCGTCGCGCTCGACGTGGTCAACGCCTCCGGTAAAGAAGGAGCCGCTGCGGAGCTGGAAAAGTCTTTAGCGACAGGAGATTTCACGGCGGGGACGGTCAGCACTGCCGAGTCCACGAAGCAGAAAAGCTCGATTGCCTACGGGCCGGGCGCAAAGGCGGCCGCCGCAGAACTCGCGGACGAGTTGAACATCACGGCCACCGCCTCCGACACCGTCGCCCCCGACACCGTGCAACTGACCGTGGGAACCGATTTCACCAGCTTTGACTACCCCAATCACACGTCGGCATCGCCGACCACAACCACCACCGGGGAGCCCATCACCACGGTGCCCGCCACCGGCACCGGCACGCGAGAACCGACGCCTAACAACCTCACACGGATGACCGCCGATGACATTCCCTGCGTGAAGTGATATTGAAGGAATATGAAACGACTTGTGTTGAGCGCGATGCCCGCGGCCACTGTCGCACTCGCGGTTGCGACGATGATCTCGGCCGCACCCCTTGCCCACGCGCAAACCGATGTGGAGAACAACTGTAAAAGCTCCGGCGGCCAATATACGTCGCAGGAGGTACAACCTCACTGGGGTGCCGATCCTGTCCTCATCGAGACGTGCTGCACCGGTGGTGCCTCGGGGCAATGCACGACGTACCGCGACGGCGTGCCGGGGCCCACATACGGAGGAAGTTAGGGGAAAAGCCGACCCTGCCGGGAAGTGGCATTGCGTCCCGTAGGGGCCGATGACACAACTCTCCATGGAGTCGTTACAGATCTCCGATGGCTTTAACTGAGCGACCGAGTCGTCGATTTCCGTGGTCAGCCCGGCGTCGATCAACGGAACCGGCTGCGCGTGGTGGCGTCGCTTGATCGCAGGCTCACGCGCAACGCGTGCAATGCGCGATGTAATTCATGCTTGACCATGCCGTCACTAATCCTGAGCTCGGCGGCGATCTGGGACGTCGTCTGTCCGAGGTAGTAGGACCGGTAGATCATGGCGCGGTGCCGGTCGGACAACTGAGCCATCGCATTCCTTACCAGATGTGCGTTCAGGTTGATGCCGATCGCGGCTTGCGACGGGCCCCGCCGCGCCAGCTCCGTCCATGGACGACTCATCTGGTCCCCGATTGCTAGGTGCTGTGCCGTGGATCCGGCCGTAGCGTGCCGGTGAAAGCCGTCGTGGCGAGCCCGGTCGGGCGCCGGCAGCGGCGCACACAGTGTGGTCTCGGTGTGGTCTCGCTCGCAGCGCATGCTCGACGGCATCATCCCAGTTGACTCTTCGCGACCGACTCCCCGATTACAACTCGCTTAAGTTGCACGTCATGTATACATTCCGACTGGATCTGTGTCAATCGTGACATTACTGGGCTATCTGTCGTATCCTTAGCGTCATGCCGGAAGTGCCGAACTTTCAGGAAGAGGTCCGCCAGTTGCTGCGCGACCGGGTCCTGGATGCGGCGTACGAACTCGTGTGTGCGGAGGGCTGGCGCGCCGTGAATATGTCGCGCATCGCCGCCATGGTCGGCATCAGTCGACAAGTGCTGTACAAGGAGATCGGGGCGAAGCAGGCACTGGGCGAGGCCCTGGTTCAACGGGAGACCGACCGATTCATCACCGGGGTCATTTCGGCTATCAGGGCTCACCCCGACGACGTCGCGGCCGGCCTTGCCGCCGGCGCAGAATTCACCTTGCGCGCCAGTGACGAGGACGCGCTGGTGAAAGCAAGTATGGCCCGTGCGCGCGATGCGGAGGTCGGCCTGACCCCGTTACTGACCACCGGACCCAGTCCGATCTGGCGCCATGCGATGGATGCAATCGCGGCGGCTGTTCGTGAGTTCTACGAGCTTCCGGGTCCGGTCGACCGGCAGTTGAACTCGATCGTCGAAGTCGACGTCCGCTTGACATTCAGCCACATGTGGCAGCGCATGAGCACCATCGACGAGGCCGTCCAGCAGATCTACACAACCGTGCGCGCGTTGTCGGAGGCCGCCGCCAGCGGGGCCACCACTGCCCCAGATGGGGTGCCTAGCGCCGCGGGCATTCGGGCTTAAGACCTCAGTGGTCAGATAAGCGGACGGCGTTACGACGGCCGGTCACTTCTCAGTCGATCTCCGGCGGCGTTCAACGGCTGTCGCGCGACATAGTTGACGCCTTCCTAGGAGTGGCTAGCCAGCTACCTCTTAAGGCCGCAGCTCACTTGGTCGCCGCTCTGTCAGCTTCCCGGCGCAATTCAGCCGTGGCTTTAGCTTGCTCGCGCGGCTCAAACCTGGAGTAGCAATTTTGTTACCGACGTTTATCCCAACTGTCGCATGGATAACTCTAGTAACAGGGGTTGGCATGGCTGGACCCAGCACAACAACGAAGAAAGAGCGGAATGGAACATCGGCATGAACACTGTCCTGTACTTCAGCCCCACTGGCGTCGCCTATGAAACCCGTGCCTTCAGCAAGGCCGACATAGCTGATCTCGTTAACGACTGTGGTCTTGAAAGTCTGACCAGCACCGACGGACAATTCGATTTCTGGTTCACCCCGTCGACGCGGCGGTGCCAACGCCAGCCCAACCGTAGTGCTACTGAATTACTCTTGGCGACAACCAGATTCACGGCGAAGACGGTGCCGCTGCTGCGGGGCGGAGTGGTTGTCGCCACCCATGACTCAGACGGCGACCTCGACGGGCTCAGCTGGCAGCAGTTGGACCTCTTGGTTCAGCGCAGCCGCTCACTGACTAAGCGCGACGACCGAGTGCTCAGCCGCCGGATCATGCGGGAGCGTCGCCGTCAGCGGCGTCACATCGCGGAGGCCCGATGTGTGGCCCCTCGGCGGGACGCGGCTACAGCCGCTGGGCAGTCGGCCGGCCCTGTACTCATCTGGCACTGACGCCGTACGTGCTAGTGACCGACCGTCGGCCGTCAATGTCGGGCTGTCGTTCGGGACCAGTCGACACTGCTACTCCAACGGAAAAGCTCTGGACCTCATTGCAGGTTCGGAACTATTCCGTGTTGACCGGCACTCAGGGTGAGCATGATGGCGGCGTTGATGGTGAGGATGT
>NZ_CAXUCH010000091.1:0-16243 GCF_964249325.1 uncultured Mycobacterium sp.
CCTGTATGCTTTGCATCTTCATCGCGTTTGTCCTTGAACTGGCAGTCCTTCGTCCACGAGCGGCGATCAGGCACTGCCGACAGATACTTAGGTGACGGAGACCGGGGCGGTGTTGCCACGTCGCATCGCGTCAGGTTGCGCGCTTATGGCAGGTTGCCTGGACCACCTACGGCGTGGAGGACAGGGATGCGCGAGTCTGCGGACGGGAGCGGTGGAAAGGCCGCATGTGGCTCCGCCTGGTACCAGTACGCTACGGAGAAGAAGTTATCCGAACGGGCGTTCTGGCCGCCGTGCTCGATCGTGGCTTTGGAGCTTTTGCTAAAGGGGACGGGAGCGTCGTTGTGAAAGCGGTAGACGCTGGAGCGTGAACCTGCCAGCTCGTCACCCACGACTGGTGCACCGTACAGGAGATTGAGCCGCGCGCCACCAACGGCAGTCCGCCGGTATTCCTCGACGGGTCCCGACTGCGCCGACCGCTCGCGCCTCGGGCGTAGGCCGCCACCAACCGGGGCGGGAAGACACCCAGGATGCAGAAGACCTCTCCCAGCTTTTCTCTCCCGCGGCGGCGGAGCCGCCCGTCGACAGGCTGTTGTAGTCCAGGTAGTAGGCGGCGTCGGCCAGACGGCCCCAACCGGTGAGGGCCTCTTGCACGATGCGCGCGTCGAGGGCCCAGAGGTCTAACGACCATCCGACGAAGTTGGCGGCGGCATAGACTATGGCGAACACCCCCCGAACAGCGTGACCGCGAACGGCCGGACAAACTCTCCGGAGGCCTTGGCACTTGCCGTTTTGATGAATCCCCGCGGTCGTCGGGCGCTACCGGATCGTCCACGCTCGGGCTGCTCTCCATCCGGCTTTCCGCGAAGTACCAGAGGAGAAGAATGACCAGATCGACAGCTGCGGCGCCTGCGAGCAGTCCGAGGTCGCCCCAGAAACCGGTACCGCCCACCTCCCATCATGGGAGTTGCGTTTAGTGTGACGGCGGGTGCGCCCGGCATAGCCCCTCGCTATCGGCCACATATCAACCCAAGTTGTGGACCATATATTTGGTCCGCAACCGCCGAACCGGTGTGTTTGGCGGCGGGCAGTGATTGACGGTGAAGAGACGCGGAGCTAGTGTCTGAACAAATATTAGGTTGAATGACGGCCCGGGTACTGCTGCGCCGACGGAGGTGATATGTCCTACGAGAGCACCGCAGAGCCGATCAAAATCGGTTACCTGTTCGACTTTCTGCTGCCCGACGGCTACCCGCAGGAGATGCGGGACGATCTGAGCCAGCCGTTCGATCTGGTGTTCAGCGAAGGCGTGAAGCAGGGGGTTATCGACCGTCCGGTGGGAATCGTCCACCGGGAGGTGGAGGGCCTGCCGAAGGGAACGGTCAAGGCGGTGATCGACGCCTACGGTGAGCTGGTCGATGAGGGCTGCCTTGTTGTCTTCGGTCCGCACATCAGCGAGAACGCCGTGCCGACACGTGAGGCGATCGAGGAACGCTTCCGGGTCCCGGCGATCAACGTATGCGGCAGCGACGACTGGCTGGGAGAGTGGACCTTCTCGTTTCCGCAAGCATCGATGACCGATGAACCGATCTTTTGGTCCGACATGCTTGCCAAGGGCGGCCACAAAGGAGGCCCTGGAACGGGTGAAGATGTTGCCCGCCGCGGCCGGCGCACCGGGCACCCGGGTTTCGCTCGGAAAGTGGACCCGCCGGGCCTGGATGGGTGCCGGCTATCTGGTCGCCCGAACGCTGGATCCTGACGGCGTTAATTCTCATCTTGTCGACCGCTTTGGTGAGGAATAGCGAATGACCACAGAGCAGACCCAGCCGTCTTCGAAGCCGTTTGCCGACACTCGGACCGCAGCACCGAAGAAGCGGTCACTGACCACCGCGGCGTGGATTGTCGTCGCCGGCGCAGTGATCGCCGTCATCGCTTATTACGCGCGAACCGGTGCCGTCTCCGACCGCATTCGCAACCCGAACGTCACTGGGGCACCTCGCCCGGTGCGGCCGCTGTTCGCCTATACCCATTGGCTCGGCTTCCTCCAGCACGTCTTCACGATCGGGACCATGCTCGCCGTCATTGTGGCGTTCGTGGTGGCCTGGCGGCGCCACCCGCGTCACCCCGTCCTGCTGATGGCGATCGTGACTACGTTGATCGTCTGGCAGGACCCGATCATGAACTGGGCGCCGTACGCCGTTTATAACCCGCAGCTTTGGCATTTCCCCGAAGACTGGCCTTTGGTTTCACTGTCACCGACGGTCGAGCCTTTCGTCGTCATTGGATACGTCCTCTTTCAGTTAGGGCCTTACTTCCCGGCCATCTGGATCCTGCGCCGAGTTCAGGCCCGCCGTCCGGTCGACTCCTTTGTGTGGCGCCATCCACTCATCTGTATGGCGGGACTCATCTTCGTCATCGGCTTCATCGTCGATGCATTCCTGGAGATCACGCTCGTCCGCACCGGGATGTACATCTATTCGCAGGTGATTCCGTGGCTTTCGGTATTCCCCGGTAAGCCTTGGCAATTCCCGTTGATCTACGAGTCGGCGCTCGTCACGCTGGTGATGATCCCCGCGGGTGTGCTGCTGTATCGCGACGACACCGGCCGCACGGTAGCCGAGAAGCTCGCGCAACGGGCGCGGATATTCGCGGGGCGGCCGACCCTGGGCATGTTCGTGGTGATGCTTGTCATCATCAACGTCGCGTACTTCGGGTACGGCCTGAGTTTCGCCGTCGTCAAGTGGAGCAGGGCCGCGACCTCCGTGGCCTGCCCGTGGCCGTATCCGGAAGCCAAAGTCTATGATCCCCAAGGCTTCTACGAAAAGAACGGGCAACCAGGCCCGTACTCGATGGGAATTTGGTCGACGTGGATGAGCGGCCAGCCGCACGGACGTCCCCAGGTGCAGCCGCCAGCGAACGGGGGACGGTGCTCGCCGCCATGAGTGAGCCACGCAGCCTCGTCATCACCGGCGCATCGCGCGGCCTGGGCTTCGCTTCCGCGGCCTACCTCTACAAGCAGGGATGGCGCGTCGTTGCAGCCATGCGCTCACCGGAGCCAGGACTCGAGAAACTGCGGGCGGCGACGGGCGCCCACCCCGACGATGCTCGCTTGATCGGTGTCCAACTCGACCTCACCGATTCGGCGTCGATCGCAGCCGCCGCTAAATCGATCGAGGAGGCCGTCGGTGCTCCGCATGTACTTGTGCATAACGCGGGAATCTCGGCAGCGGGAATGGTCGAAGAAGTGCCGATCGACTTATGGGAGCGGATGTTTGCGACTCACCTGTTCGGACCTGTCGCGCTGACCAAAGCGCTGTTGCCGGCGATGCGGAGCGCGGGTCGTGGCCGGATTGTGGTGGTCTCCAGTCAGGGTGGCGTGCGCGGCATGCCGTCGATCGCCGCCTACTCCGCCGCGAAGGGGGCACTCGAACGGTGGGCCGAATCGCTGGCGGGGGAGGTGGCGCCGTTCGGGTTGGAGGTCACCGTTTTGGTGACCGGGACATTTGTCACCGACATCATCACCGACGCGGGAACATCAGACTACCGCGACTTCAGCGGCCCTTACGCCAGATTTCACCCGACGATCGATCGGCGCGGTCGGTTCGCAATGCGCCTTGCGAGGCCGCCCGAACGATTCGCACGGGGACTCGCTAAAGCCCTCGACAACGATCGAGCCCCCTTCGCCCGGCATGCAGTAGGTATCGACGCCCGAATGCTGTTGTACGGCAATCGACTTCTGCCAGCTGGAGTTCTACATCAGGTGATCCGCGTGGCGATGGGCATTCCGCCCCGCGGAGCCCTGCGCAACCCACTCAATACAGGAAGTGAGAACAATGGCTGACGCTGCGAAGGTTCGGTTTGAGCCCAAGATGATGATCGACGGCAAGCTGGTCGACGGCGAGGCGGGCGCGTTCACCAACATCAATCCGGCCACCGAGGAGGTGCTGGGCGAAGTTGCCGACGCGTCGAAGGCGGACATGCACCGGGCCATCGACGCGGCGCGGCGGGCCTTTGACGAAACCGACTGGCCAACGAATCGGGCTTTCCGCAAAGCCTGTCTCGAGCAGTTCCAGGAAGCGCTGGAGGCCCAGAAGGAAGCGCTGCGTGAAGAACTCATCCTCGAAGTCGGTTGCCCCCGGGCGATTACTTACGGCCCACAGCTGGATGCTCCGCTCGCCGATGGGCTGAGGTACCCGATCGGGTTGATCGACAAATACCCCTGGGAGATAGACCTTGGCGACGCGGTGGTAGCCGTGACCGGTCAGATGACCACCCGCAAGGTGTGGCGCGAACCGGTGGGTGTGGTCGGCGCGATCGTGCCGTGGAACTTCCCCTTCGAAGTCACCATCCACAAGCTCGCCCAGGCGCTGGCGACCGGCAACACCGTCGTGCTGAAACCGGCGCCCGACACCCCGTTCAACGCGACGCGGCTCGGGCGCCTTATCGCCGAGTCCACCGACATCCCGCCCGGTGTAGTCAACGTCGTCACCGCCTCGGACCACCTGGTGGGCGAAGAGCTCACGCTGTCGCCCAAGGTTGATCTGATCTCGTTCACCGGCTCGACTGTCGTCGGGCAGCGGATCATGGAAAAGGGTGCGGCGACGATGAAGCGCCTGTTCCTCGAGCTCGGCGGGAAATCGGCCACCATCGTGTTGGAGGACGCCGATTTCGGGTTGGCGTGTGCGATCGGCATCGCGCCGTGTATGCACGCCGGCCAAGGCTGCGCCAACCCGACGCGGTTGTTGCTGCCCCGGTCTCGGTATGACGAGGGGGTAGCCACCCTCAAGGCGATGTACGAGAATGTCTCCCCGGGAGACCCGCAGGATCCTGGAACCCTTTGCGGTCCGGTTATTTCCGGCAAGCAGCGCAAGCGCGTGGTCGGCTATATCCAAAAGGCATCGACGAGGGCGCCACCTGCCTGGTCGGCGGCACCGAGCCACCGGCCGGATTCGACAAGGGATTCTGGGTCAGGCCAACGCTTTTCGTCGACGTCGACAACTCGATGACGATCGCGCAGGAAGAGATATTCGGCCCGGTCCTTGCCGTCATTCCGTTCGAGGACGAGGACGACGCGATTCGCATCGCCAACGACAGCAGGTACGGGCTGGCCGGCAACGTGATGTCGGGTTCGGTCGAACATTCGCTGGCCGTAGCTCGCCGGCTACGGGCCGGATTCATCGGCGTGCAGGGCGCCGCACCCTACGGCGCCGACACGCCGTTCGGCGGTTACAAGTACAGCGGCATCGGCCGCCAGAACGGAATCGCCGGGTTCGACCAATACACCGAGATCAAATCGGTCGGCTATCCCGCAAGCTGAAGCAGACGCACTAGTGGATCTGTTTGACGACCTCGAGGATTTCGGGAAGTTCGATGATGTGGTGTCCGGGGATGTCCGGGACCCATACACCGGGCTCGCCCTGATGCGGCGCGAACAACCGGTACAACGCCTGGACACATCGACCATGCCGCACGAAGAGTCCAAGCCCGTCTTCATGGTGTATCGCCATGAAGAGGTCCAGCAGATGCTGCGGGACAACGAGACGTTCTCGTCCGCGATCATCATCGACACATTCGGTGACGCGTTGGGCAAGCACGTCATGCTCGGGATGGACGAACCGGAGCACGGCCGCCACAGGGCCCTTGTCTCCAAAGCCTTTTTCGCAAAAGGCATTGGCCCGCTGGGAGCACGAACTCGTCGCACAGGTGGCAAATCAGCTGATCGACCGGTTCGCCGATCGGGGACATGCCGATCTGAGAAGCGAATTCACGTTCCCATACCCCACCCAAATCATCGCCGGCCTTATCGGTTTGCCGCGCGAGGACTATCCGCAGTTTCAGCGCTGGTCCGTCGCGTTGCTGAGCATCCTGTTCGAGCGCGAGCGGGGACTCGCCGCGTCAGAGGCACTGCGGGAGTACTTCATCCCGATCCTCGCCGCCCGGAGACAGCAGCCCCGAGACGACCTGATCAGCGGCCTCGTCCAAGCCGAGATCGACGGTGAGAGGCTTTCCGACGAGGAGATCTTCTCGTTCTTGCGCTTGCTGCTGCCGGCCGGCGTCGAGACCACGTATCGCTCGCTGGGCAATCTGCTGCTTGCGCTGCTGTCCAACCCTGATCAGCTCGACGCAGTCCGCGCTGATCGGTCGCTGATTCCGCAGGCAATCGAGGAGGCGATCCGTTGGGAGCCCCCACTGCTCACGATCACCCGTGTAGCTACCCGCGACACCGAGCTCGGAGGTGTTCCCATCCCTGCGGGCTCGGCGGTCATGCCGGTGCTGGGCGCTGCCAACCGGCAGGAGGACCGGTATCCCGACCCCGATCGTTTTGACATCTTCCGCCAGCCGCGGGCGCACATCGGCTTCGGCCATGGAGTCCACGTGTGTTTGGGGATGCACTTGGCCCGGCTGGAAATGCGCGTTGCGCTCAACCTGCTATTCGATCGCTTGCCTCATCTGCTCCTGGATCCCGAGGGCGACGATCCACATATCCGGGGACAGGTATTCCGTTCGCCGACATCGCTTCCCGTGTTGTTTGGGACAACGGGGTAGCGGGCGTGATGGTGAGTGACTTTGATTTCAACCCTCTCTAGTGAATATCGCCGAAGACGTTTCTGGCCATGGGTCCGCAAAGTGGGACCCTGAGCTCACGAAGCGGTTGATCAATGCGTTGGGGCCCATCGCAAAACGGTGGTTTCGCCCCGCGTGCACGGCCTGGAGTCGTTGCCGCCCACCGGTGGCGCGCTGGTGGTTTCCAACCACTCCGGCGGCATGCTGACCGCTGACGTGCTGATCTTCGCCTCGGCGTTCTACGCCGAGTTCGGTTACCAGCGCCCTCTCTATACCCTCGGTCATGACGCGCTTTTCGGCGGACCGTTTGTCGGACTGGGGGGCCGGGTGGGCCTCATCCGCGCCGACCGAGACACCGCCACCAAGGCGCTGCGCTCGGGTGGGATTGTGCTGCTCAGGACCAACAGCTCGTAGTTCTGCTTGGCGATCGCCGTGCTTAACGAGGTCAGCCGCACCCGTTCCAGCGGATCGCCGATGTGCACCGGTAGCGACACCGCCATCCCGCCCAGCTCGTTGCCGGTGATCCGCTCCCGTCACATAGGTTTTCTTGAGCGCGGCCATGGTTGGCCCCGGCACCTCGGCCACCTGCGCCGCCAACTCGACGGCCCGGGCCATCAGCCGGTCGTGCGGCACCACCTCGGTCACCAGCCCGATCCGCCCGGCTCGGGAGGCGTCGATCACCTCGCCGGTCATCGACAGCCGTCGCGCCATCGCCGCGCCGACCAGCTGCGGCAGTCGGGCCGTCATCCCGCCGCCGGGCAGAAAGCCGACGCGCGCATGAGTATCGGCGAACACAGCGCGCTCTGAGGCGATCAAAAAGTCGCAGCCCAAAGCCATTTCGAGGCCTTCGGTGAAATCCGGGCCGTTGATCGCCCCGATCATCGGTGTCGCGATCTCGGCCACCTTGGTGATGCAGTTGTGCGTCTGGTAGCGCTCGAAGTACGACATGCCTTCGCGCTGCGCCTCCTTCAGGTCCACGCCGGCGCAGAAGGCAGGGTCGACGCCGGTGAGCACCACTGCGCGCACCGACGGCTCGGCGTCAGCCTCGCACAAAGCGGCATAGAGCGATTCGATCAGCCCGACATTCAACGCATTTCGCGCTTCTGGACGGTTCATGGTCATCACCCGCACCGCGCCATCATCCTCGACGAGAACCCACTGCCGGGTCGTCATGGTCATCCCACGAACTGCGCGGCCCGCTCGACCAAATCCAGCAGCGGCTGCGGGAAGATGCCCAACAGCACTGTCACCGCCGCGCACACCGCGATCGCCGCCTTGGTCCACGCGCCGGGGTTCACTACGTGCGGGGCTTCGGCGGGCGGATCGGTGAAGAACATCAGCACGATCACTCGCACATAGAAGTACGCTGCGACGCCGCTGGCGATCACACCGATGATCACCAACGGCACCGCGCCGCCTTGGGCGGCGGCCTTGAACACGGCGAACTTGCTGACGAAGCCGCTGGTCAGTGGAATACCGGCGAACGCCAGCAGGAACATCGAAAACAGCAGGCCGGCAATCGGTGAGCGGCGGCCCAGCCCGCCCCAGCGGGTCATGTCGGCGTCTTCGTCGCCGTCGGCGCCCCGGACCAAACCGACGACGGCGAATGCGCCCACCGTACTGAAGCTGTATGCGACCAAGTAGAAGAGCGTCCCGGAGATACCAGCCGGGACAGCGGCGATCACACCGGTCAGGATGAATCCGACGTGCGCGACCGACGAATACGCCAGCAATCGCTTGACGTCGTTTTGGTTCACCGCGGTGACGGTGCCGACCGCCATGGTCAGGATCGCGATGCCCCACAGCATGGGCCGCCACTGGTCGTGCAGCGGCGGCAGCGCGACGTATACCACCCGCATCAGCGCCCCGAATGCGGCGACTTTGGTGGCTGCGGCCATGAATCCGGTGATCGGGGTCGGCGCGCCTTGGTAGACATCGGGAATCCAGGAGTGGAACGGCACCGCGCCGACCTTGAACAGAAGGCCGACCGCCAGCAGCGCTACGCCGATCAACGCCATCGAGTTGTCGTGGTGCTGGGCCAGCCCATCGCGGATACCGGCCAGGGTGAGCGTGCCGGTCGCGCCGTAGAGCAGCGCCACACCGTAGAGGAAGAACGCCGACGAGAAGGCGCCCAGCAGAAAGTATTTCACCCCCGCCTCCTGGGAGAGCAGGCGGCGATGCCGGGCCAGCCCGCACAGCAGATACAGCGGCAGCGACAGCACCTCCAGCGCGACGAACATCGTCAACAAGTCGTTGGCGGCCGGAAACACCAGCATGCCGCCGACCGCCAGCATCGTCAGCGGAAACACCTCTGTCTGAGCAAGCCCAGCCTGAACCGCTTGGCGCTCAGCAACGCTGTCGGGAACCGCGGATGCCTGCGGGGTGAAAAAGTCCAATCCGGCGCGCCGCGCGACGGTGGCGGCGCCGGGGCCGACGGGGGCGTTCGTTACGGCGCTGCGCTCGGCGATGAACAGGATGGCCAATATGGCGACCAGCAGCACCGTGCCCTGCAGAACCAAGGTCGGGCCGTCGATTGCCACTGCCCGCATCACCGCGGTCTGACCCGAAGCGGGAATTCTCCTGCCGACCAGGACGTCTGCGACGAATGCGCCAACCAAGCCGGCCAGGGCCAGCGTCACCTGGCTGGCATAGCGGAAGCGTCGCGGCAGGAACGCCTCGACCAGGACACCGACCACCGCGGCCCCGAAGACGATGAGCATCGGCGACAGCGCGAAGTACTCGACACTGGGCGTGGGCATGCTCATCGGTGCGGTCCTTCAGCTGTTTTGTGGTCGCGCACCGCCGTGACCGGAACCTTCGGTGCCGGATCGTGCTGGCCGGTGGTGGCCATGGTGTGGCCGACCGCGGGATTGATGATGTCCAGCAACGGTTTTGGATAGATCCCGAGAATCAGCAGCAGCGCGATCAGCGGCGCGACGACGACGACTTCACGCGGTACCAGATCACGGATCCGTTCGTTGCCCTGCGCCACCGGTCCGTTCATCACCCGCTGGTAGAGCCACAACATGTAGACCGCCGAAAGCACCAGCGCGGTGGACCCGAATGCCGCCGCCAACCAGTAGCGGTTGAAAGTTCCCAGCAGCACCAGGAATTCGCTGATGAAGGGCGCCAGCCCGGGCAGCGACAGCGTCGCCAGCGCCGAAACCAAGAACGTCCCAGCCAGCATCGGCGCCACCTTCTGCACACCGCCGTAGTCGGCGATCGAGCGGGTGCCGCCGCGTGCGATCAGGAATCCTGCGATCAGGAACACCGCAGCGGTGGACAGACCGTGGTTGACCATGTAGAGCGTCGAGCCGCTTTGGCCTTGGGTGGTCATCACGAAGATGCCGAGGATGATGAACCCGAAGTGCGAGATCGAGGTGTAGGCGATCAGGCGCATGATGTCGGTCTGCCCGATAGCCACGATCGCGCCGTAGATCACCCCGATGACGGACAACACGACGATCAGCGGACGGAAATAGGTTGAGGCGTCAGGGAAAAGCTGAAGGCAATAACGCAGCATGCCGAAGGTGCCGACCTTGTCCATCACCGCCATCATCAACACCGCGGTCGCCGGCGGCGCCTCCACCGCGGCGTCGGGCAGCCAGCGGTGGAACGGCCACAGCGGGGCTTTGATCGCGAACGCGAACATGAACCCGAGGAACAGCGCCTTGAGCACCGCAGGGTCTACACCCAGACGGCCCGACGACACCGCGTCGACGATCGTGCGGAAGTCGAAGGTGCCGCCGATGTGTTGCGCTGTCACGACATACAGCCCGATCACTGCGGCCAGCATGATCAGTCCGCCAAACAGGTTATACAGCAAGAACTTCACCGCGGCCCTCGACCGCCCGGCGCCGTGACCGAACCCGCCGATGAGGAAGTACATCGGGATCAGCATGGCTTCGAAGAACACGTAGAACAGCAGCACGTCCAGCGAGATCAGCGAGATCAGCACCATCGCCTCGACGGTCAGCGTCAATGCGACATAGGCGTGCACACCCCGGCTCCGTTCGCCGCCCTCGTTCCAGCCGGCCAGCATCAGCAGCGGCACCAGCACCGCACTGAGCAGCACCAGGACCACAGCGATGCCGTCCACCCCGAGGGTGTAGCCGGCGCCGAAAGCCGGTATCCACGGGTGCTTTTCCACGAACTGGTACGGCGCGCCGCCGGGCCGGAAGCCGACGGTGATCACAATCGCCAGCGCCAGCACCGCCACGGCGACGGTCAGCCCGAGCCACTTCGCGAACTGACGCCACCCCGGCGGCACGATGATCACCAGCCCGGCGCCGGCCAGCGGCACCAGCCACAAAACGCTGAGCCAGGGAAAGCTCATCGGGAGGCTCGTCACCACAGCTGCACCGCCAGGATCGCCGCGGCAACCAGTACCGCGCCCGCGAACATCGATAGCGCATAGTTGCGGGCGAAGCCAGTCTGCAAGCCCCGCAGCCGGTCCGAGATCCAGCTCACCAGCGCCGCCAACCCGAGAACCGAGCCATCCACACCCCTGTTGTCGATCTCAACCAGCGCATCGGTCACTTGCCCGCCCGGGCGCATGAACACCTCCTCGTTGAAGGCGTCGCCGTAGAGATCTCGGCGCGCGGCCACGGTCAGCGCCGACACCTTCTCCGGTGCCGCTTCCGGCACAGGGCGCGTGCCGTACATCCGGTAAGCCACCATGATGCCGGCACCGACGACGGCCAGGGTCATGAGGCTGGTCAGCCACACCGGGGTGGGGTGGCTGGCTTCGTGCATCCCCACAACCGGCTCCAGCCAATTCCGCAGCGCGCCACCCGCCACCAGTAGGCCGCCGGAGAACACCGATCCGACAGCGAGCAGGATCATCGGCCAGGTCATCACCCGCGGTGCCTCATGTGGATGCGCCCCGTCAGCCCAACGCTTTTCGCCGAAGAACGTCATGAGCATGACCCGCGTCATGTAGAACGCGGTGATCCCGGCGCCCAGCATGGCCGCCCCACCGAGAATGGGGCCGCGGACCGCGCCGCCTGCCAGCGCCGCGTCGATGATGGCGTCCTTCGACCAGAAACCGGCGAACGGCGGGATCCCGATGATCGCCAGATACGCCAGCCCGAAAGTGGCGAAGGTGACCGGCAGGACGGTGCGCAGCGCGCCGTAGCGGCGCATGTCCTGCTCGTCGTCCATCGCGTGGATCACCGCACCGGAACCCAAGAACAACCCGGCTTTGAAAAAGCCATGGGTAAGCAAGTGCAGGATCGCGAACGCATAACCGGCCGGGCCGAGACCGGCGGCCAGCACCATATAGCCGATCTGGCTGATCGTCGACGCCGCCAGCGCCCGCTTGATGTCGTCCTTGGCGCAGCCGACGATCGCACCGAACAGCAAGGTCACCGTCCCGACGATCACCACTGCCAATTGAGCATCGGGGGAGAGGTTGTACAGCGGGTTGGACCGCACGATCAGATACACACCGGCGGTCACCATGGTGGCGGCGTGGATCAGCGCGGATACCGGGGTGGGACCTTCCATTGCGTCAAACAACCAGGCCTGCAGCGGAACCTGTGCCGACTTGGCGCACGCGCCCAGCAGCATCAGCAACCCGATCGCGGTCAGCACGCCGCGTCCGGCGCCCGGCGCAGCGGAAAACACCCCGCCGAACGTCAGGGTTCCGAAGTTGGCGAACATCACGAACATGGCCAGCGAAAGCCCGATATCGCCGACTCGGTTCATTACGAACGCCTTCTTGGCTGCGGTGGCCGCCGACGGCCGCTGATACCAGAAGCCGATCAGCAGGTAGGAGGCCAGGCCGACGCCTTCCCAGCCGACATAGAGCCCCAAGTAGTTGTCGGCTACCACGAGCAGCAGCATGGCGGCCAGGAACAGGTTGAGGTAGGCGAAAAACCTTCTGCGGTCCGGGTCTTCGGCCATGTAGCCGATCGAATAGATATGGATCAGCGACCCGACGCCGCTGATCAGCAGCACGAAGCAGATTGAGAGTTGGTCGATCTGCAGCCCGAAGTCCACGTGCAACCCGGCGACGGGCACCCAGCTGAACAAGTTCTGGTGGATGGCGCGGTCGTCACCTGGCCGGCCGAACATGTTGGCGAGCAGTGCCACGCCCACTCCGAACGCCGCGACGGCGGCGGCGCAGCCCAGCAGATGGCCGAAGGGGTCGGTTCGCCGGCCACCGAGAAGCAAGATCGCGGCACCCGCCGCCGGAAGTGCCACGAGCAGCCAGGTGAGATGTGTCATCGCGTGGCCTACCCCTTGAGCAGATTTGCGTCGTCGACCGAAGCGGACTTGCGGGTGCGGAAGATCGTCATGATGATCGCCAAGCCGATGACGACTTCACAGGCAGCCACCACCATCGTGAAAAACGCGATCATCTGCCCGTCGAGGTGTCCATGCATCCGCGCGAACGTGACGAACGCGAGGTTGACGGCGTTGAGCATCAACTCGACGCACATGAACATCACGATCGCGTTGCGCCGCAACAGCACTCCTGCCGCGCCGATGGTGAAGAGCAGCGCCGACAGGTAGAGGTAGTTCAGTGGATTCACGACTCACCGTCCGGATCTGCGCCGTCGCCCGAGCCGACGGTGCGCTGCTGGAGCACTTGCGGCACCGACAGTTTCGACGGCGAGCCGTCAGGCAACCGCGCGGCGACGTCTACCGCGTTGTGGCGGGCGTAGACGCCCGGGCCCGGCAGCGGGGTGGGATATCCGCCGGAACGGAAACGTTCGATCGCCAACTCCCGCTGGGTCTTACGCCGCTCGAAGCGCTCCTTATGCGTCAGCACCATCGCCCCGACAGCTGCGGTGATCAACAATGCGCTGGTGAGCTCGAATGCCCACAGGTAGCGGGAAAAGATCAGCGTCGCCAGTCCGTTGACGTTGCCGCCGGCGTTGGCTTTGCTCAGCCCGACGAAGGTTGTGGTTGTCGCGGCGCCGCTTCCGGCGATCAGCAAGATGCCGAATCCGACACCCGCGATCACCGCGGCGACCCGCTGGCCGCGCAGTGTCTCCACCAGAGATTCCGCGGAGTCAACGCCGATCAGCATCAGCACGAACAAGAACAGCATCATCACCGCGCCGGTGTAGACCACCACCTGCACCACGCCTAAGAACACCGCGTCTTGGACCATATAGAACACCGCCAGGATGATCATGGTCATCGCCAGAAACATCGCCGAGTACACGGCGTTGGCGGCCATCACCATTCCGACCGCGCCGATGAGCGCCAGCGCGCCTAACACCCAGAAGGTCACCGCCTCACCGGTCGAGGTGCGGGTAATCGCGTCGGTGGCCAGCCCGCTGGCCAGCACCGCCGTCACCGCACACCGCCCGTCTGTTGCCGATGGTGCTCAACATGCTTGTCGCGCAAGCCTTCCGCGGTCACATTGCCGAGGTAGTAGTCGATGTCGGTGGCGCCCGGCGCCCGGGGGTGCGGCGGTGGCGTCATTCCCGGCTGCAGCGGGGCCAGCAGCCGATCCTTCTCGTAGATCAGGTCGGCTCGGTTGTCGTCGGCCATCTCGTAGTCGTTGGTCATCGTCAACGCCCGGGTCGGGCACGCCTCCACGCACAGGCCGCAACCAATGCACCGCAGGTAGTTGATCTGGTACACCCGCCCGTAGCGTTCGCCCGGCGAATACCGTTCTTCTTCGGTGTTGTCGGCGCCTTCGACATAGATGGCGTCGGCCGGGCAAGCCCAGGCGCACAACTCGCACCCGATGCACTTCTCCAGGCCGTCGGGATACCGGTTGAGCTGATGGCGGCCGTGGAAGCGCGGCGCCACCGGACCGGGGTGCTCCGGATACTGTTCGGTGATCGGCCGTTTGAACATCGTGCTGAACGTGACACCGAATCCGGCGATCGCGTCCCAGAATTTAGCCATTCGAATCCTCCTGGGTCGCTGCGACCAACGCATCGCCGGGCAACGGCGGTGTCGGGAACGCCGGTTCGGGGACCGGCTTTTCGGCCGGTGCGCCGGTGCGCGGGCGGTCCTGCTCGCGGGTTTCCAAGCCGAATAGTGGTCTTCGCAGCAACAGCAGCAGCGCCACGGCGACAACAGCGCTGGCGATCACCAGCATCGGGGTCCAGTGCGGATAGCCGTGGTTTCGCAGGCTGCGGATGATCGCTGCGATCATCGCCCACACCAGCGACACCGGAATGAGGACCTTCCAGCCCAACGCCATGAACTGGTCGTAACGCAGCCGCGGCAACGTGGCCCGCAGCCAGAAATACACGAACAGGAAGGTCCATACCTTGGCGGTGAACCACAGCACCGGCCACCAGCCGCTGTTGGCGCCGTCCCACATGTTCAGCGGCCAGGGGGCATGCCAGCCGCCGAAGAACAGGGTCGCGGCCAACGCCGACACGGTTGTCATGTTGATGTACTCGGCCAAATAGAACATCGCAAAGGTCAGCGAGGAGTACTCGGTGTGAAAGCCCGCGACGAGCTCCCCTTCGGCTTCCGGCAGATCGAATGGGGCGCGGTTGGTTTCGCCGACCATCGACACCAGGTAGACCAGGAATGACGGCAGCAGCAGGAACACGAACCACACCCGGTCTTGTGCGGCGACGATCCGCGATGTCGACATGGTGCCGGCATAGAGGAACACGGTCGCGAATGCCAGACCCATGGCGACCTCGTAGGAGATCACCTGCGCGGTGGAGCGCACCCCACCCAGCAGCGGGTAGGTCGAACCCGACGACCAACCGGCGAGCACGATGCCGTACACCCCGATCGCCGACAGCGCCAGGATGAACAACACCGCCACCGGTAGATCGGTCAGCTGCAACGATGTGCGGTGGCCGAAAACCGAAACCTGGGGCCCGAACGGGATGAACGCAAATGCGGTGATCGCCGGGATGGTCGAAATGATCGGTGCGAGTAGGTAGACCGGGCGGTCGACGCCGGCGGGCACGATGGCCTCCTTGAGCGCAAGCTTGATCCCGTCGGCCAGGCTCTGCAGATATCCCCATGGACCCACGCGGTTGGGTCCGTACCGCATCTGCATGCGGCCCAGGAGCTTACGTTCCAGCAGGATAGCCGCCAGCACGGTGAGCAGCAGGAACACGAACACGGCGATCGCCTTGGCCAGGATCAGCCACCAGGTGTCATGCCCGAATGGGGTCATTGGCGCCGCTCCTCCTCATCGCTCCGCTCTGCAGCGTCGCCGGCGTGGTTCATCTGCGCCGCTCCTCCTCATCGCTCCGCTGAAGCATCGTCGCCGGCGCGTCATGAGCGCACTCCGATTTGTACGAGGCTGCCGGATGTCACCCCTAGTTGCAGGTGCACCTCTGAATTAGGCGAATTCAGCGGCAACCACACCACGTGTTCGGGCATGTCGGTAATCGCGAGCGGCAGCGTGATCCCGCCGCGCTCCGTGCGCACGGTGACCAGATCGCCGTCTGCCGCGCCGATTTCGCCCGCCGACTCGGCCGAGAGCCGCACCACCGGGATGCGAGCCGTGCCGGCCAGGTGCGGTTCGCCATCTTGCAAGCGGCCGCGGTCGAGGAGTAACCGCCAACCGGTCAAGACGGCCTCGCCCTGCCCGGGCTGCGGTGGCTTCGCGGCGGAAACAGTGGGATCGGAGGCGAATTCGCCGTCCCACGAGCCGAGCTCGATCAGCTCGTCGCGGGCCGCCTCGGCGGTCGGCAGCCCCAGGTCCACACCCATTTCGTCGGCCAGCCTGTCGAGC
>NZ_CAXUCH010000092.1:0-16201 GCF_964249325.1 uncultured Mycobacterium sp.
TCCAAGTCTCGGGCGTGGGTGGGGCGACGGCGTCGCCGGCGCTCAACGGCGGGGTCCGATTGCTCGTCCAGCGGCGGTCGGGCATGGCGGGAGCGAGTGGGTGCCGGGCGTTTGGCGGGCCGACCCCGGTCGGCAGCCCTGGCGGATTTCCCCTGACCCACTGCGTGGACTCGACGCGAGCTCCTGGCGGGTTTCTTCTCGGCCTCGGCAGCCGAATCACGACTGAAGAGCGATGCGATTTTCGCCGCGATTCCGCCACTGCGGATGCCAGGGGCGGCCTGGTCGCCGTCGGTTTCGGCGGTCACCCAGGCACGTGCCGCAATCCCGAGGTACCAGCGCACCATGCCGATCACTAGTACCCCGGCCGAGGTGAACAACATCAGCGGGAAGCGCTCGATCAGCGGGTAGCCGCAGTTGATCAGGATGTCTTTGACGCCGGTGATCTTGGCGCCGTGGAAAAGCCAGTAGGCCCCCGGCACGGTACAGAACAAGATGAGGGGTGGCTGGATGACGGCGGTGAAGACGCCGGACTGTCGCACCGCCAGCACCGCCGCCACGCAGCCGACGATGTACAGGCCAGTGAAGACGCTCGTCAGCTCCTTGTTACCGGAGCCGGCGTCGTAGGCGAACCCGGCGGCCGTTGCCGTTACCGCGATAACGATCGCCGCCCACCACGGCACACCCGCGAGGCTGGGGTGGATCGAGCGATGATCCGCCGCTACCGCCGACCGCGCCCGCTGTGCTGACACAGTCTGACCGTACCGGCTGTGGACTCAAACCACTGTAAAGAGCTAGTGAACCGCCCGGGCGTGCCCCGGCTAGGTGCCGGGCTGCTGGCGGCGCCGCCGATCCATAGACTTGGCTCCCTGTGGCTCTGAATCTGGGGATCGTCGGTCTGCCCAACGTCGGCAAGTCGACGCTGTTCAATGCGTTGACCAAGAACGACGTGGTGGCCGCCAACTATCCGTTCGCCACGATCGAACCGAACGAGGGCGTCGTCCCGCTGCCCGATCCGCGGCTGGCCAAGTTGGCCGAAATTTTTCACTCGGAACGGATCGTCCCGGCGACGGTGCGGTTCGTCGACATCGCCGGCCTGGTCAAAGGCGCGTCAGAGGGCGCGGGCCTGGGAAACAAATTCCTGGCGAACATCCGTGAATGCGACGCGATCTGCCAGGTGGTGCGCGTGTTCTCTGATGACGACGTGGCACACGTCGCCGGTCAGGTCGACCCGAAATCAGATATCGAGGTCGTCGAGACCGAGTTGATCCTCGCGGATTTGCAGACTCTCGAACGCGCGGTGCCGCGGCTGGAGAAGGAAGCCCGCAACAACACGGAACGCAAACCGCTCTACGAAGCAGCCGTGGCCGCCCAAGAACTGCTCGACGGGGGGACGACGTTGTTTTCCGCCGGTGCGGACGCCTCGGTGTTGCGCGAGCTCAACCTCCTGACCACCAAACCCTTCCTGTATGTCTTCAACGCCGACGAAGCGGTGCTGACCGACACCAAGCGGGTCGCCGAACTCCGCGAACTCGTCGCACCGGCCGACGCCGTCTTCCTCGACGCCAAGATCGAAGCCGAACTCACCGAACTCGACGACGAGTCCGCAGCCGAGTTGCTGGAGTCAATCGGGCAGACCGAGCGCGGACTTGATGCGTTGGCCCGGGCCGGTTTTCACACCCTCAAGCTGCAGACGTTTTTGACGGCGGGTCCTAAGGAAGCCCGCGCATGGACCATCCATCAGGGCGACACCGCGCCGAAGGCGGCCGGAGTGATCCACTCCGACTTCGAAAAGGGCTTCATCAAAGCCGAGATCGTGTCCTACGACGACCTGGTCGCCGCCGGGTCGATGGCCGCCGCCAGGGCCGCCGGCAAGGTCCGAATGGAGGGCAAGGACTACGTGATGGCCGACGGCGACGTGGTCGAGTTCCGTCACGGAACAACAACAAAGCCGAGCCGGTAGACGGTTTTATGCCACAACTGACGCATGTGACCTTGGACATCGACGGAATGCGGTCCCACCGAACGCGGTGACGTCGGAGTCAGACCGTGGCTGGCGGCTTCCAGCGCACACCATTATCATCATCATATGATGCAATTTCTGATGCAGAGGTCTCGATGAGGACAACGGTGACCATCGACGACGAGCTCTTGGCCCGGGCGAGCGAGCTGACGGGTATCACTGAGAAGTCCGCGCTGCTTCGCGACGGGCTGCTCACCCTGATTCGGGTTGAGAGTGCCCGCCGACTTGCCGCTCTGGGAGGGTCGGATAAGCAGGCTGGCGCGACCCGGCGCCGTCGGGGTTCCGCGAGGTGATTCTGGTCGACACTTCAGTGTGGATCGACCATCTGCGCTACGCCGACCCGCAAGTGGTCGCCCTTTTGGAGACCGATGAGGTCGGGTGTCACTCGTACGTGATCGAGGAATTGGCTCTCGGATCGATCAAGCAGCGCACCGTGGTCTTGGAGCTGCTGGGAAGTCTGCGCCAGTTCCCCCTTATCACTCACGCTGAGGTGATGACGCTCATCGATGGACGCCGACTCTGGGGGCTTGGACTGAGCGCAGGGGACGCACACCTGCTTGGTTCGGTGTCGCTCGTTGAAGGGGCGCAGTTGTGGACGCGCGACAAGCAGTTGATCGCCGCGTGCCGTGAAGTCGGGATCTCATACGTCGATGAGTCCTGACAGGCACAGCCCAGACTATGCTGTGGTGACAGTGATTTCAGCGCCCAGCTGGTATCCGGAAGCCAGCGGAAGTTTGTCACCGCTCCAAAACGAACCCGGATCGAACCAGTTGTAGTACTTCTCCGTCGACAGCAATCCCATTTCCTCGTAGGTGAGTGCCACGGTCTCGGCGCAGTAGGCGCTCTCCAGGCCGACTTCACGGTGTCGAGCCTTCCGCCGCTGTGTCGATTCGCGAACCTTCTTGTCCACCACAGGGATTCCCTGAACCCAGTCGTACACGGTTGGAAGTCGACCTCGGAACCACCGGCCGGTGAGCCGTGCCGTGCTGGGAAACGGGGTGCCGTCCATACGGGCGATAACCCGCAGCAGCCGGTCTTCCTGCTCGCGGCTGGCATACGGGGTCAGCTGCCGCAGCCAGCATCGCTGCCCGTACCGGTGCATCCACCGCTCGACAGCTTGGCGAGCGTCGTTGAGCTGCACACCGCGATGGTTGGTTCCGGTCCATACATCGGTGAGCTTTTCGCCCAGCTCGGCATGCCAAACCAGCGGCGGTAAATCCTCGATCGCCACAGTCATCGCGACATGGTTGACGGGGCTGTTCGACAACGTCTGGATGGCGCGGTCGGGCGCGGAGTGGCCGCGAAACAGCCAAATGTCGCCGGTTCGGGTCTCCTCCAGCGCGCGGTCCAGAGTCACGGTACCGGTGTCCACCACTGCACGATATGCAGACTGATCCCATGCGCAACATCTGGAAATGGGTCGGATTGGCCAGCCTCGTCGGCGTCGCCGCCGGGGGAGCGCTCGTTGTTCGCGATCAGCGGCGGCGAAACGCCTATACGCCCGACGAGATCAGGGACCGTCTGCATCAGCGGTTGGCGCAGTCCGGCACCGAGAGCTAGTCGGCGGCTTCCACGGCGTACAGGCGGTGGGTGCCGCTGAAGCCCTTCAACTGCGCCTCCCTGCCCTCGTCGACGCTGATGTCGTCGCAATCGCTGATAGCGTCGCGCACAGGTTCGCTGACCAGGATCTCGCCGCCGGCGGCCTCACCGGCGACTCGTGCAGCCATCGCGACGTTGCGACCGAATAGGTCGTCACCGCGGCGCACCGACCGACCCATGTGGATCCCGATCCGCACCCGAAACCCATTTCGGCGCTTCAGTTTTGCGCCATTCTGCAACGCACGCTGGATGTCGAGGCCGCAGCGCACCGCTTGCTCGGCTTGAGAGAAGGCCATCATGAAACCGTCGCCTTGGCTCTTGACCACATGTCCGCCGTGGTTCTTGACCAACTTGCGGACCAGCTTGTCGTGCTCGCCGATCAGCTTGACCCAGGCGCGGTCGCCGATGCGTTCGTTGAGAGCGGTGGACTCCTCGATATCGGTGAACAGGATCACCACGCGGCCGTCCGGAGTGACGCGGGCCAGATCGGGCCGCTCCACCTGGGCCCAGTCAGCGAGGTCTTCGATGGAGCTGCGCACCACGGCGCCCAGGCCCTCCTTGCGGACCAGGTTCGCCGTCTGCCACACGGTCTTGACGGCTTCGCGGCCCCCGGACAGCAGCCAGCTGCGGGTGTCGGCCCGGTGCCGCAACTCATCGGCCTCCCGGCGACTGTGCACCAGCAGCACCGACACTGTGGCCAGCGCCGCGGCTTCGATCACGGCGATGGCGGCCACGATGTAGACCACGATCATCGGGGCAGCACCCATGCCACGAATCTTTCCCGATCGCTCTTGCGGTCGGCCGAACAGGTAAGCCCGAGCGCCTGGCCCGCCGTGTTTGGTGGGTGTGAAATCCGGTCATCTATTGAACGCGCTGCATACGCGGCGTCGTGGCCTGCCCACAGCTGAGGCGACGGCGGCGATTGGTTGTCGGGCATGCTTAGGGTTGATCGTGGCCGCCGCGGGGGAGCGAGTTGTTGCTGGTTGAGCTATTGCCTTGGAGGTGCCGGTTTGGCCGAAGGTGACGGTCGTCCCGCCGATTTGCTGGTGATCTTCGGCATTACCGGGGATCTGGCCCGCAAGATGACGTTTCGGGCGCTGTACCGGCTTGAGCGCCGCAAGTTGCTGGAATGCCCAGTTCTGGGTGTGGCCAGCGATAACATCACCGTCGAGCAGCTGATCGACCGCGCCCGCGAAGCGGTCAAGGACAGCGGCGAGAGCTTCGACGAGACGGTGTTCAAGCGGCTGGCGCAGCGGTTTTCTTACCTGTCGGGCGATGTCACCGATGATGGTCTGTACCGCGAGCTCGCCGAGCAGATGGGCGCAGACCGCCAGCCCCTGTATTACCTGGAAATGCCGCCGGCCCTGTTCGCGCCGATCGTGGAGAACCTGGGCAAGGCAGGCCTGCTGGAGCGCTCACGCGTCGCTGTCGAAAAGCCCTTCGGACATGACCTTGCCTCCGCGCAGGACCTCAACGCTCGGATGCATGCGGTGCTCGACGAAAAGCAGATCCTTCGCGTCGACCACTTTTTGGGCAAGCAGCCCGTCGTCGAGCTGGAGTACCTGCGCTTCGCGAACCACGCGCTGGCTGAGCTGTGGGATCGCCGCAGCATCTCGGAAATCCACATCACCATGGCCGAGGATTTTGGCGTCGAGGAGCGCGGCAAGTTCTACGACTCCGTGGGCACGCTGCGCGACGTCGTCCAAAACCACCTGCTGCAGGTGCTGGCGCTGGTGGCGATGGAACCGCCGGTCGGCTCGAGTGCCGACGATCTCAACGACAAGAGGGCTGAGGTTTTCCGCGCGATGCCCGCGCTTGACCCCGCCCAATACGTACGGGGGCAGTACCGCGGCTACACCGACGTCCCCGGCGTGGACCACAATTCGAAAACCGAGACCTTCGTCGCGCTGCGGATGGAGATCGACAACTGGCGCTGGGCGGGGGTGCCGATCTTCCTGCGCGCCGGCAAGGCACTGCCCGAGAAAGTGACCGAGGTTCGGCTGTTTCTGCGCCGCGTTCCTGCATTGGCGTTCCTGCCCAACCGCAGGAAGGCCGAGCCCAACCAGATCGTGCTACGCATCGACCCGGATCCGGGGATGCGCCTGCAGTTGGCCGCCAATGACGGCAACTCGTGGCGAGCCGTGAATTTGGACTCCTCGTTCGCAGAGGACCTCGGTGAACCGCTGCGGCCCTACGAGCGTCTGCTGCACGACGGGCTGATCGGCGATCACCAGCTGTTTGCCCGTGAGGACAGCATCGAAGAGACCTGGCGGATCGTGCAGCCACTGCTCGACACACCGGGTCAGGTCCATCCCTATGAGCCCGGTTCCTGGGGACCCGAGGCGGCACAGTCGCTGCTGCGCGGCCACCACGCATGGCTGGAGCCGTGGATGCCGGGGGACAAGCAGGCACGACGATAAGGAGGACGGGATGCAGCTGGGGATGATCGGCCTGGGCCGGATGGGCGCCAACATCGTGCGCCGTGTGGTCAAGGACGGGCACGAATGCGTGGTGTACGACCACAATCCCGACGCGGTCAAGGCATTGGCCGGTGAAGACAACACGATCGGCGTGTCGTCGCTCGCAGAACTCGCGGAAAAACTCAACGCGCCGCGAGTGGTGTGGGTGATGGTGCCCGCCGGTGACATCACGACCGGGGTGATCGAGGAGCTGGCCAAGACGCTGGAGGCCGGTGACACGGTGATCGACGGCGGCAACTCCTACTACCGCGACGACATCCGGCACTCAAAAACCTTGTCCGAGCGCGGAATTCGCTTGCTGGACTGCGGCACCAGCGGCGGCGTGTGGGGCCGCGAGCGCGGTTACTGCCTGATGATCGGCGGCGACGCGGATGCGGTCGCGCAGGCCGAGCCGATCTTCGCCAGCGTCGCGCCCGGGGTGGAGGCCGCCCCGCGCACGCCGGGCCGAGACGGTGAAGTCGCTCAGTCCGAAAAGGGCTATCTGCACTGCGGGCCGTCCGGCGCGGGGCACTTCGTCAAGATGGTGCACAACGGCATCGAGTACGGCATGATGGCCTCGCTTGCCGAGGGGCTGAACATTTTGCGCAACGCCGACATCGGCACCCGCATCCAGAAGGGTCAGGGCGACGCGGAAACAGCACCGCTCGCCAATCCTGACTTCTACAAATACAACTTCGACATTCCCGAGATCGCCGAAGTGTGGCGTCGGGGCAGTGTGATCGGGTCGTGGCTATTGGATCTGACCGCGATTGCGCTGCAGGATTCGCCTGATCTCGGCGAGTTCACCGGGCGGGTCTCCGACTCCGGTGAGGGGCGGTGGACCTCCATCGCGGCTATCGACGAGGGAGTGCCCGCGCCGGTGCTGACATCGGCGCTTATTCGCGGTTCGCGTCGCGACGTCTCGATGAGTTCGCCGACAAGGCGCTGTCGGCGCTGCGTAAGCAGTTCGGCGGTCACGAGGAAAAACCCGGCGAGTAGCCCGCGCCTAGCTCGTGCGCCGCGCCGAATATGCCTGGTGTCACGCCTTTTCGGCCGATGCGTGCACCAACTGCACGCTCGGCGGCGTGAGCACGGCTACTGGTTGACGAAAGCCACCACGGCGTCGCTGAATGCGTCATTGTCGTCCCCCGCCGCCGTGTGGCCGGCATCGGACAATTCGACGAATTCCGCATTAGGCACTGTCGCCAAAAAATGCTGGACCCCTTTACGGCTGACCACATCTGAGAGCTTGCCGCGGATCAGCAGGACCGGGACCTTCAGCTCAGCAGCGGCCTGCTCGAACTTCTCGGTGCGCAGTTGTGGGTCGTCGCCGGGCTTGGTCATAAACGCGGGATCCCAATGCCAGTACCAGCGCCCGTCGCGCAAGCGCAGGTTCTTCTTCAAACCCTCCGGGTTGCGCGGCCTTTTGCGGTGCGGCAGATATGCGGCCACGGCATCCGCGGCTTCCTCGAGCGAGCTGAACCCGTGGATGTGGTTGAACATGAAGTCGCGGATACGGGCACTGCCGCGCTTTTCGAACCGCGGTACCACGTCGACCAGCACTAGGCGGGTCACCTTGTCTGGCCCCGCCCGATGCGCGACGAGGATGCCGGTCAGCCCGCCCATGCTTGCCCCGATCACCACCACGGGTCGACCGATTGCATCGAGGACATGCATCACATCGGTGGTGAGGGTCTCCACGGCGTAATCGGCACCGGGCGCGCGGTCGCTGTCACCATGACCGCGGCTGTCGAGCGCCACCACATGAAATCCCTGATCGGCGAGGATCTGACCGGTGTTCTTCCAGGAGAACCGATTCTGGCCGCCGCCATGCAACATCAAGACCGTCGGGCGAGCAGCCGATGCGGTGGAGCCGCGATTCCACTCGTCGGCGACCAGGGTGATCCCGCCGGCGCCGGAAAACGTGACCGTCTCGGGGGTGCTGCTCACAGTGCTCACGGGCGTCCTCTCGACAAGGCTCGCACCTGACGTTACCGGGGCAGTTTGCCCGGTTTCACCCGTGGTCGGCGTTGAGTGCGGCAGTGGGCGCCGGAGGCAGGGGAGCATCGGGGAACAACTCATGAAATGCGCCGAAAAGAATCCGATCCCTGGTCTTTTCGTCGACGTCGTCGAACAGCTGATGCAACGTCGCCTGGGTGTGGCCGAAAGTGCCTTCTATATGTGGATAGTCGCTGCCCCACAGCACATTGCCGAAGCCCATCGCCGTCACCGCGGCGACCGCCGAGCTGTCATGTTGAAATGACGCGTACACCTGCGAGTAGATGATTTCCCGTGGGCTGCGAGAAAGCTTGGGCCGTACCACCATTGCATGCTGGCGATAACCCTCCTCGATCCGGTCGGCGATGAACGGCACCCACGTCGCACCGCCCTCGGATACCAGCACCTTGAGGCCCGGGTGACGATCCAGTGCACCGCAAGCCACGAGCTTCATCGCCGCTCGCTGACCGCCGAACGACGTCTCGGCGTAGTTGAGCACTGCGCCACCCGGCCCGTGATATGTGACGCCGATCGACCCGCCGCCGGCGAAGTCGATGGGCTCGGTCCCGATGTGTAAGGCGATGACCATGCGCGACTCTTCGGCGGCGGTCCAAAACAGCTCCCACTCGTCATGGTGGTAGTCGCGCTGGGCGGGATGGGGGGCGACGGGTAGGAAGACTGCCTTGAAACCCATTGCGGCGCAACGTTTCAGTTCCTCGACGGCGTCGTCGATGTCCAGTGTCGACACTTGCGCGGTCGGGATAAGCCGCGGCGAGTAGTCCATCAGCGTCTCTTTGGCCCAGTCGTTAGAGGCCCGCATTGCTTCGCGCAGCAATTCCGGCGTCCGAAACGAACTCGACCACATGCCCAGTGACGGGAACACCAGCTCCGAGCAGATGCCTTCCTGGTCGAGGTCGGCCAACCGCTTGCTGACGTCGCGCGCCCCAGCAGCTGCCATCGTGGCCGCCATGAACTCTTGTTGCGCGACGCTGGGCAGCCGGCGACGAAAAACCTGGCCGTCGACGTAGATCGTCTCCCACCGGCCGTCGGCGTCTTTTTCCGTTCGAGGTACCAGCTCAGCCAGCCGCTTGGGCAGCCGCGACCGCCACAGGTCAGCCGGCTCGATGAAATGCGAGTCGGCCGAGTTGGCCCACAACTTGACCGGTGTCTTGTGTTGTGCTGCGACGGTCATGGGCTTCCTTGGCAAGTGAAGCAACATATTAGAACCAGATTCTAATACCGTCAACGCCTTGCCTCGATGATTTCCGGGCCGCGCCCGAGTCGATTACTGACGAGCGATGACGACGACAGCTAAGGAGGCGCCCATGCCCGCGATCACCCCGGCACTGTGGTTCGACGACAACCTGGAGGATGCCGCCGAGTTCTATACCTCGGTCTTCCCCAACTCGCGGATCGAGGCCCTCAACCGGTTCACCGAGGCCGGCCCCGGCGAGCCCGGTCAGGTGGTGTCCGGCACGTTTGTGCTCGACGGCACCCGCTTTTTCGCCATCAACGGTGGCCCGCAGTTCCCGTTCACCGAAGCGGTGTCATTTCTGGCCAGCTGCGCAGACCAAGACGAGGTCGACTATTACTGGAGCCGGCTGACCGACGGCGGCCAGGAATCACATTGCGGCTGGTGCAAGGACCTCCATGGGCTGAGCTGGCAGATCGTTCCGGAACGACTCTTCGAGTTGCTCGGCGATCCGGACCCAGCTCGCGCCGCCGCGGGTACCAAGGCGATGCTGGGTATGCGCAAGATCGTCATCGCCGATCTTGAAGAAGCCGTGGCGCAGGCTTGATCACCCAATCAGCCGGTCGATCCACTCGATCGTCGCCTCGATAATCGCCGTCACCTCGCTGCGGTCGTCACACCCGGCCGCCATCAGCGACGACTCCGCCATGGTCGCCACCAGAATCCGGCGCAGCAGCAGAGCACGCAGCGAGTCGTCCAACTCCAGCACCGACATCCAGCTGCCGAAGGCCGCGGTCATGCGTTTGCGCCGCGCGGCCTCAAACCCGGCCGGTGTGTCGTCGGAGACCAACACCTCGGCTGCTCGGCGGTTCTCCCACATCGCCTCCAGGTATGCCCGGACGTGCAGCTCGAATGCGCGCCGGCGGTCGACCCGCTCGTCGGCCTGGTGCAGCGCCGCCTCGATACGGCTGTCGACGGCCTGGGCCATCTGCTCGAAGATGGCCAAAAACAGCTCTTTCTTTCCGCCGAAGTGGTGATAGATGCTGCCGATGCTGGCGCCCGAAGCGGCCACCACATCGGCCATCGTGGTGGCGGTGAAACCCTTGGTCGCAAAGACATCGGTCGCGGCGTCGAGGATGCGCCCTTGAGTCGCACCCGTTTTGGCCCAGCGGCGGGCGGGACGCGCGTCGCGGCCGGCGCTCGGGATGCCATCGGTCGGCTGTGCCGAAGTCGCCATAAGAAGACGGTAACGCGGCCCTCGATGCCGCAACCTGTGCAGAGCATGACGCTGGCCGAGACATCGCCGGCTCGGCTCGGCGTCGCAGAGTGCAGACCGGCCGCTTGGACGTACGTTGGACCGTACCGGCAGCGGTATGCCGGCCGATCCGTCTGGAACCGGCCGAACAGGAGCGAACATGGCAGACGATGCGGCGGACCCGGAATTGAGCCGGTCGACCGCGCACGGTGAACCGGAAAGTGCCGGCAGGACAGCCGACGCCGGCCACGCGCCGCCCACGACCCGCGCGATCGCGGCCGAGCGGTGGGCATTGGTCGCCGGGCTGACCGGCGTCGTGGTACTAGGCGCCTTGGTCGGGTGGCTGGGGTTCCGTGCCTATGAGTCCCACACTGCCGCAGTTCAGCGCAACGTGTTCCTCGAGGTGGCACGGCAGGGCGCGGTCAACCTCACCACATTCGACTACCAGCATGTCGACGCCGATGTGCAACGGATTCTGGGATCGGCGACCGGAACCTTTTACGACAACTTTGCTCATCGATCGCGCTCGTTCACCGATGCCGTCAAACGCTCGCAGTCAAGGTCGGCCGGTGCCGTGACCGAGGCGGGAGTGGAATCGCAGACGCGCGACGAGGGACAGGTGCTGGTGGCGGTTACCGTGAAGACCGTAAACCACGGCAGCGCAGAGCAGGAGCCTCAGGCCTTACGAATGCGTATCACCGTGCACAAGATGAGCGACGGAGGAAAGGTTTCCAACGTCGCATTCCTGTCATGACCGATCCGTACTCCGGCAGGGCCGACAACCGCCGCGGCGCAACGGAACCGGCGCCGGCATCCGAGGGTCGTGTCGACTGGTGGCGCGTGCTGGTCTATGGTCTGCTTCCCAGCCTGGCGTTGTTGCTTGCCATCGCGGCGGCTCTGTTGAAGTGGCACGACTCCTCTGACCGGAATATTGACCTTGCGCGCGCCGAATCGGTTCAGGCGGCGAAGGATACGACGACGGCACTGCTGTCGTTTACACCTGACACGATCGATCAGCAGGTGCATACCGCGCGGGATCTGTTGACTGGCGGATTCCGTGAAACGTACCTGCAAGTGACCCGGGAAGTGCTGATTCCCAACGCAAAAGAAAAGCACGTCACGGCCTCCGCCACTATCCCCGCCGCAGCTTCGGTTTCAGCCACCGAAAACCACGCGGTGGTTTTGGTGTTCGTCGATCAGACCGTCACGATCGGTACCTCGCGGCCGAACAATGCGACCTCCAGTGTCCGGGTGACGTTAGACAAGGTCGGCGAGCGATGGCTGATCTGTGGCTTCGACCCGGTGTGAAGGATGAGAGGATGACCGAACCCGGCTGGATCAATGTGCAGGCTCCCGGCGTCGAATTGAAAGCCCTCACCTGGGGGCCGGCCGACGGCCCGATCGCCTTGTGTCTGCATGGATTTCCAGACACTGCTTATGGCTGGCGCAAGTTCGCGCCCCGACTGGCCGAGGCGGGTTGGCGGGTGGTCGCCCCCTTCATGCGGGGTTACGCCCCATCGTCGATTCCCACGGACGGCAGCTACCACATCGGGGCATTGATGGACGACGCGCTGCGGGTGCGCTCGGCAGCGGGCGGTACCACCGGCGACGTGGTGATCGGCCACGACTGGGGTGCGATCGCGGCGACGGGTCTGGCCGCCATGCCGGACAGCCCGTTCGCCAAGGCAGTGATCATGTCGGTGCCGCCGGCGGCGGCGTTCCGTCCGCTGGGTCGAGTGGCCGACGTCGGCCGGTTGCTCGCCACGCTGCCGCGGCAACTGACCCGTAGCTGGTACATTCTTTACTTCCAATTGCCTTGGCTGCCAGAGCGTTCGGCGTCGTGGGTGGTGCCACGGCTGTGGCGGCGATGGTCGCCCATCTACGCCGCCGACGAAGATCTACGCCACGTCGACGCCGCGATCGGTACCCCGGAAAGCTGGCGGGCCGCATTGGGACCGTACCGGGCCACCATCCGTAACACCCGCCCGCCCGCACGTTACGCCGAACTGCACCGATACTGGACTGCCGCACCCGTATTGCCCAGCCTGTACCTGCATGGTCGCGACGATGGTTGCGCCACAGCTGATTTCGCACATTGGGCAGCGAAAGCCCTGCCCGATGGCAGCGACGTGGCGATCGTCGAACACGCTGGACACTTCCTGCAACTCGATCAGCCGGAAAAGGTGAGCGAGTTAGTGCTGAAGTTCATCGGTTCGCCCGTGTAACGAGGCGGGCTGGGAGTCGGATACGGGCCCGGCAGCAATGCGCCGCTGCTCCTTGTTAGGGCCGGAATGTTAGGTAGAGGGCAGCAATATCACTGTCCAAAACACGTCGGCGGTTAAGCGAATCATGATGCTCCAGCCACGCTTTGCGGTCCCGGGCAGGTACGCACCGAGGCGAAACAATGAACATACGCTTGCCATGTGGGGTACGCGACCTCGGTTTGCATCACCTGTCCGCACGTGAAAAGCCCACTCGAAACTGGTGCAATCACCTCGTGGACGAAGTCTGTTAATCACCGTGGGAAACGGTACCCCGTCTTTCCGTAAGCTGCCTGGGAAGCATGGCGACGAACCGATGATTGTCGGCGGATAGGTCGGTGGATACGCGGCTTTTACTTGCAGTACATATCCATCTGGCGCGTAGCCGAACCTGTTGGGCTTCTCGAAGCCTTGACGCTCAAGAACTTGCCATCCCCAGCGTTTCCATATGTCACCGATCTGACTGATAACGGCGTTTGTTTCGATACCCGTCGGAAGGTTTAAGTCGCCCCAGAATGCGAAGCTGACTGCGGAATTCTCATCCTTCGGCTCATCTTCGCAGTATGTTGTTCCCGAACCGGCCCCGCTGTATCGAGTCCCGTCCACATTAGTTCCTGGGGGAAGCGCATCAACGGTCTGCTGAATGTATTGGAGCACAGTGTTTGCGCTTCTTCCTGACTGGCAGGAATTTTCGTTGAGGGAGCGACCGGAGTCGGTTCCATCGGACCTCCTGGAATAATTGTTGTACCCGATGGCGCGTGCGGGTCGGATTGCTTTGGCGGGGATGCGTCGGATGAGCACGCACCGAGCAGCCCGACTATGAGCAAAACAGCCAATAAGCGGAGCGGATCGCGGGTCGTTGGTGCTGTCATGACGGCTAAGGCGTAAATGTAGGCGGCGTGACGTCGGTTCTGCCGGCGATAATACGGCCCATATTGTCAAGTGCCGGATTAAGAGGGTCCCAGTAGCTGCTGTGGGCTGCCACTGACGGTAGACCGAGGGGCAAGGCCGGTCCGGGCGCTGCTTCAAATGGTATGCCTCCGAACGGTGCGCCCATCGGGTCGGGGCCGAGGGTCATACCGGTTACCACGCCGATGATGTCATTTGTGCTCGGGTGGCGAATACGTGGGCGCCGGGATCGAGATTGAGGTCGCTGGCATGGCCGGCGAGCACCCCTGGGCTGCCCACCGCGACGACATTGTTGGCATCCAGGCGGTGGCCGTTGAGTGCAGCTGCGCCGACTTCGGTGGAGCCATAGCTGTGGCCGATGACCGTGTTGAGCGATGGGCCACCGGTAAGCGCATCGTTGTGAGAGGCCCGCAGCCCGGCTTGGAAATCGTCCAGCGCAGCGGCCCCGTTGTGCGCGTAACTGGTTGACGCAGCCTCGAGCACGCTCATTGGCCGGTCATAGCCCATCCATGTGGTGACCGAAACATCACCGGGCCGTAGACTTTTATCGGCGTTGAGTGTAGCCTGCAACATCCTTTCGGATTTGCCGGCGCTGGCATCAAAGCGGGTGAGATCTTGGCCGGTCCCGGGCACGAAGGTGGCGTTGCGTTTAGCGGTGTCGGGATTGTTGATAGCGACTGCGGCGTGGCCCTTGTCGTCGATGATTCCGAGATACCTGGGTAGTTTGCCTGGTTGGACCTTATCCGGTGGCGGGCCGAGCGCTTCCTTCACCTTTGCATAACCGTCATGCGCGCGATCAGCGGCATCCCAACGGTTTTCCAGTCCGCGTACCCTTTCGACATCAAAAAGGGCGCTTTGCCGTTAGCCCAATCCGGATGCGCGGCGCGTAGGCCGTCAAGCTCGGCCTGATTCGCTTTTTGCAATTCGTCGAGATGCATCCGGTTGTAGTGGTCCTTCCCCAAGTGGTCCGGGGGATCCCAGGGCATTCCGGGATGGTTGCCGATGTTGTGGTCTTGGCTGTAGAGCCAGTCTTTTTCCTCCGGGGTGAGCTGATTCCACAGGTCGTTGAACTGCTTGGGATCCTCGGGCAGCGGCTTGGACAGCGCATCCTGAATCTGCGGCCGATTGTCATGCGGTCCGGGCGGGATCGGCTTGCGCCATCAGCCATATTGATCGCGGCGGCAAGCTCGGAGTCGACCGCGTTGGCCTCCGCCAAGATCTCATCCAGCCTGGGCTGTAGCTGCTCCTCGGCGATGAGGGCCTCTATCGGCAAAACCCTTGAATGTCGAACTCGACACAACCGCGTTGGTGATCGGGTCGATCGTCATGTGCAGCGCGGCGGCATCGGCCCGTAGCTGACGAAACTTGGCCTGTACGTTTTCAATACCGTCGGCGGCTTGGTTGGCCGCACGGCCCACCGCCAGCGCCTCGTTGCCGTGGGCATCGAGGTCTTTTCGGATCTGCGCGTTTTGGTGTTTCCTGGCTTCGGCCGTTTGACCTTCCCAGGTGTCGAAGACCGCGAGCGATCCCAGTTGGCGCGAGACCTCCAAGGTGGCCTGTCCCCGCGCGGTGGCCACGTGAAACACCTCCCGCACCGCTTCGGCGTTCCAGCGATCAACATCGGCCACCGTCAGCGTCACGGTTCAATCCCGAGCGGCGCCGGCGGCCCCGTTCGCGTAGTCGGCGACGGCGCGCAGCTTCTCAGCGTTCTCACGCTCCATCGCCGCAAAATCGATGGCGTCATTGTGCAGACCGAGCGCATGTTCACCGACCATGGTCAGCAACGCCTGAGAGGTAGTCAGCCAGGCTGTCAGCCGCGCATTCAGCGCTGCCGCAGAACTACCGACCCAGCCGGGCTGCGCGGCCTCCATCCGGTTGTTGGGACGACGTATGTGCAATCGCCAGGTCCTCGCCCTGCCCGTGGGCGCGCGGCAGAATACGCCAAGGTCTCCAAGTCGACTCGCAACTCTTCTTGAGCTGCCATGTCCGTTACCACCTCGAAATCCGAAGCTGCTGAGTATCCCATACCAGTACCAGGAATTGGGTGCAAGTCGCGCACTACTGTTGCTCAGCAAATGCCGCCGGATACCGTTGTCGTCCGAGCGGACAAACGGGCGAACATGGAAACGACGAATGACGAAGCACCGGATGGCGGCGGTCGACGCCCAGTTCTATTGGATGTCGACCAAAATCCCCAACGATCAGTTCCTCCTCTACGCGTTCGGAAGCCAACCGGCCGATCTGCGCACGGAAATAGAGGAAGTTCGTGCCCGGGCCCGAGCGTGCCCAGACCTGGCCATGCGGGTCGACGACGGCCGCGCGCTCACCTATCCGACGTGGGTGCCGGCGGACGTCGACCCCGATCAGGTGGTCTGCCACGAGCTGGCCGACAACACCTGGCACGGCTGTCTGGATGCCCTGGTGCGGTTGGCAGACCACCAGCTCGACATCCGGAAGATGCCGTGGCGGCTGCACCTGTTCACCGCAGTGCGCGACATTCCTCCCCAC
>NZ_CAXUCH010000093.1:0-4644 GCF_964249325.1 uncultured Mycobacterium sp.
GAACAGGAACAGGCGGGGCCGCGGCCGCAATCGGTGGGCTGGCCACCGGGGCTGGCGCCGCCGCGGCCACCACCGGAGCCGTCTGGTGCATCGCTTGCGGCTCTGGAGCGCGGGCTTGTGCAGCCGGTGGCGACGGTGCCTGTTGGGCGGGCACGATGAGGTTTTGACCCGGCTCGGGTCGCAAAGCGACCGTCGGGCGGATACCGATCGCCAACGAAATCGCCAGCGCCACAACGCCACCGACAACGATCGTGGCCAACGTGGTACCGACCAGCAGCATCGGACTGCGCCGCTGCCGGGCTTCGCTGACGACACGGTCGCCGGAAGGCTCATCGTGTGCGGCGCTGTAGGCCAAACCCTCGTCGGCCGACGATGCACCAGCGGAACCGCCGACGAAATCCACATAAGCGAACGAGCCGGTGCCGGGATCCTGCGCGTAGGCCAAAGCAGCGGTCGACGACGCGAACAGCGGCGCATTGGCCGAAGCCAGCGCCGCACCGCGAGCCAACGCCGTCTCCGGCTCTTCCGGTGCGCTCACCGCAAGCGGTGTAGCAGCTTCCAGGCGCGGCTTGATCGCGGCGATGTCGACACCGGAACCGACCAGAAACAGACCCTCCGGCCGCGATTCCAGCCCCGCCACGCTGGCGACCATGGAAATCAACCCGAGCACAGGGTCGACCGCAACAGGCAGCGACTGGCGGTGCACGTCGGTAATCGAACCGTCAGCGGAGTCCACGACAGCCAGCGTCGCGGTATCAGGCTCGACGAACAGCATCGCGATGTGCTCGTAGCCAATCGCATTGCCGACCGTCTGGGTCAGGGCGGCCGCGGCCAGAAAAGCCGAGACCAGCATGACGTTCTCGACCTTGTGGGCGGCCAGCGCGTCCCGCAGCGCGCCGGCTTCGGCTTGGTCGGTCCAGGTGACCCCGGTCGACAGCAGGTGGTGACCGGCTTCGGCGGCGCCTTCACGCGTGCCCAGAATGGCGGCCACCACTTGTTCGGATGCGCTGCATGTCGCCAACGCCGGGGCAGTGGCGGTGTCAAAGCTGTCTTCCTCGACCGTCACGCCGTCGCCGTCTTGGCCCTCGACCAGCACCATCCGGATCGTCTCGGGAGCCATCGAGACACCAAGTACGACGTCCATCGGCCCTCCAAAGTCCGTTGAGCTCGCCGCGGTCTGGTCGCTGGAGAACACCGGGCGGCCTGCGGTCTACAACTTAGTCGTCGCAGCAATGCAAAACGTTACAACGACTAATTAAGTCCGAGCTGTGAAGTTTCGCCGGGATCATGAACCGGGCCTGCAACCAGCCGTTTAGGCCACCCGGAACTTCTCGATGTCAGCCTGCTTGACGGTCAGCCCGTGACCGGGCGCGGTTCGGTCTGGGCGCAGGACGCCACCCGGTTGCGGCTCTAAAACACCGTCGAAGGCCATCCCTTCGATGCGCACGTGGTCGTGGAAATACTCCAGATGCCGCACATGCCACACGGCCGTGCCCACCTGGCCGCTGATCTGCGGCGCGCAGTGCAACGACAGGTCCATGCCGCTAGCGTCGCACAGCGCCGCGACCTTGAGCACCCCGGTGATCCCCAGCGCGCGCGTCACATCGGCCTGCAAGCAGTCCACCGCGCCAGCGTCGAGCATGTGGTGGAAATACGGCAAGTCGTAGCCGTATTCACCGGCGGCGATGTCCATCCCCGGCGGTCCTTGCTGGCACAGCTGATGCAGCCCGTCGAGATCATCAGAGGTCACGGGTTCTTCGAACCACCGCACGTCGTACTCGGCGAAGCGCCCGGCCCAGAGCAGCGCTTGTTTGCGGTTGTAGGCGCCGTTGGCGTCGACGAACAGCTCAGCCGCATCGCCGATCGCGGATCGGGCCGCGGCCACCCTGTCCATGTCGACCCCCGGGTCGCGGCCCACCTTCATCTTGACCCGCGGAATCCCGGCCTCGACCCAGCCGCACAGCTGCGCCCGCAGCGCGTCGTTGTCATAGGAGGTGAACCCGCCGCTGCCGTAGACCGGGGTGGCGTCGCGTACCGCGCCTAGCGTGACCACCAGCGGTTCGTCCAGCAACCGGGCCCGCAAGTCCCACAACGCGATGTCGGTGGCCGAGATCGCCTCGGCCACCACCCCCGGCTTGCCCAGGTTGCGCACCGCGTGCTGCATCTCCGCCCACCGGGCCGGCGGCTGCAAAGCGTCCTTGCCCTTGACCACCTCCGCCAACTTCGACTCCACCACGGTCACCACAGGGGTCCCCGCGTACGTGTAGCCGGTCCCGGTCTTGCCGCCGGCGCGTACGGTCACCAGCACGACGGTCGTCGAATCCCACGACAAGGTCCCATCCGACTCAGGAGCATCGGTGGGAATCGTGTAAGCGGAGGCTTCGACGGATTCGACGGGAACGGCGTCGGCATGCACAGTCATGCGCGGTGTCTACCCGCAACACAAACCGGGTATGCCCTGCACCGACCAGGTATATGGCGCGGGCGAAAGGTGAAGATGGAGGAGAAGCCAGCACTCGCCGAAGAGCTTGCGCCGCACGTACTTCGGGAATACGCATTGCTGGCCGACGGCGAACGCGGAGTTGTCGTCGGACCGCGCGGTGACTGCTGCTGGATGAGCGTGCCGCGGTGGGACAGTCCAGCGGTGTTCAGCGCACTGCTGGGAGGTGGCGGCGTCTACGCCGTTTCCCCGGACCACCCGCGGTTCGTGTGGGGCGGCCGATACGAACAGCGGTCGCTGATCTGGCGCTCCCGCTGGGTGACCACCGACGGAATCGTGGAATGCCGTGAGGCACTGGCCTTCCGGGCGACCCGCACACTGCTGTCGTGCTGCGCCGCATCCGCGCGCTGGACGGGCCCGCGCGCATCCGGACCACGCTGGACCTGCGCGCAAACTTCGGCGCCGACGACATGCGTGACCTGTCCAACAACGACGGCGTGTGGACCGGCCGGTCGGGCCCGCACCGATTCCGGTGGAGCGGAGCCGAAGGCGCCCGGCGCGGCGATGACGGGGCGCTGCACGCGGTCGTGGACGTTACGCCCGGGCGCGACCACGACTTGGTGCTGGAAGTTTCCGATCAAGAATTGCCCAAAGACGCGGTGCGACCCAACGACGCCTGGCGTGCCACCGAACAGGCGTGGGCTAACGCAGTTCCTGGCTTCTCGGGCACCTTGGCCGACCTCGACAGCCAGACCGCGTACGCGGTACTGCGCGGTTTGACCAGCAGCGGCGGCGGCATGGTGGCGGCGGCGACGATGTCGCTGCCGGAGCGCGCCGAACAAGGCCGCAACTACGACTACCGCTATTGCTGGATCCGCGACCAGTGTTACGCAGGGCAAGCCGTCGCGGCCGCTGGTCCGTACCCGCTGCTCGACGACGCCGTTCGCTTCGTCAGCGAACGTGTGCTTGCCGACGGTCCCGGACTCAAGCCCGCATACTCGGTCACCGGCGAACCGCCTCCGGAAGAACAGGATCTGGACCTGCCCGGCTATCCCGGCGCTGACGTCAAGACCGGCAATTGGGTGACCGACCAGTTCCAGCTCGACGCGTTCGGCGAGGCGCTGCTGCTGCTGGCGGCAGCCGCCAGGCTTGACCGCCTCGACCGCACCACGTGGCGTGCCGTGGAGACGTTGGTCCGGGCGATCGAGGACCGGTGGCGCGAGCCGGACGCCGGCATCTGGGAAATAGACGATCACCGCTGGGCCCATTCACGGCTCATCTGCGCCGCAGGGCTGCGCCGCATCGGCGAGCAGGCACCCGCCCGGCAGGGCGCCGAGTGGCAACACCTGGCCGACCTACTGGTCGCCGACGCCGATTCGGATTGTTTGCACCCCAGCGGCAGATGGCAACGCGCACCAGACGATCCGCGGATCGACGCTGCGCTGTTGATGGCGTCGATCCGTGGAGCGATCCCCGTCAACGATCCGCGCACGGTTGCCACGCTCGAGGCGGTGCGCACCGAGCTGGGCCGAGACGGCTTTGTGTACCGGTTCCAGCCAGACGAGCGGCCACTCGGCGACGCCGAAGGCGCTTTCTTGTTGTGTGGCTTCCTCATGGCACTGGCCGATCACCAGCACGGCAATGATCTCGCCGCCGTTCGATGGTTCGAACGCAACCGCACCGCCTGCGGCCCGCCCGGATTGTTCACCGAAGAATTCGATGTCCGACAGCGCCAGCTGCGCGGCAACTTACCGCAGGCCTTCGTGCATGCGCTGTTGTTCGAGACGGCGCATCGACTCGCCGACGGATGCGGACCGTCGGTGGGTGCCGGGACCGCATGAGACCACCGCGGGCATCTCTGAAAAACGTTTGCCAGGAACCCGCGCGGGGTACCTAGCCGCCGTGGAGCCAGCCGACAAAATGCTCGTCGAACTGTGGAAGCGCAGCAGGGTCTACCGAATGTTGCGGCTGGGCGGCTACGTCGCCTTCAACGTGCCCCGAACCGTCACCGCGCTCGGTGGACTGCTGCTGCTGGGCATCGTCGTGGCGCACCTCTACGTCTTGACCAGGCAGACGACGTTGCCGATGTACTTCGTCGTCTACGCCGCCCTGTTGATCGCCGGGTGCTTGCTGGCCGCGGGTGGCATGTGGCTGACCCTGAATCCTGGTGTGCCACAACTGGGTTGGTTGTTGGGCGCCCTGGT
>NZ_CAXUCH010000093.1:4654-12377 GCF_964249325.1 uncultured Mycobacterium sp.
GTCGTCTTCCTTGGCTTGTATCTGGCCAGTCGGCCCGCCAGCCTGCCGGGGCTGGTAGCGCTGACCGGCCGCTGGGACGTCGCAGCCGGCTCGTTTGCGGGCGCGTTCGCGCTGGGCTTCATCGCGGTCCACATGTCGGTGCTCCTGGGCATCAACGTCGCCTACCCGCAGCGGCAGAACTGGCACGACTAACGGGGGAGGGCACAGAGTATGACGTTCGACTACCCGCTGTGGCTGCGGATCGACCACTGGCTCAATGTGCTCTTCCTGACGTTGCTCTTGCGCAGCGGGATCGAAATTCTGGGCACCCACCCCAAGCTGTATTGGCACGACGACAGCAAGCCCGGCAGCGAGTGGGCGCGCTTCACCACCAAGGAAATGCCGACCGATAAGTTGTACGACACCCTCGACGAGGAAGAGTCCTACAGCTCGATCGTCGCGTTGCCCGGCCACAAAAAACTGGGGATGGGCCGGCACTGGCACTTTTTCGCGGTGATCGGCTGGATTCTGGTGGGGCTGTCCTACTACATCCTGTTGTTCGCCACCGGCCAATGGCACCGGTACTGGCCCTACTCGTGGTCGATCATCGCCGACGCCTCGAACGACATCGTCGCCTATATGACGTTCAACCTGCCGCCGCTGCTGCCCAGCGAACCGCTGGATGCCATCCAGAAGCTGACATACGCCGCTGTCATCTTTCTGCTCGCCCCCTTCCAAATCCTCACCGGCGCTGCGCAGTCGCCGGCAGTCGAGGCACGCTTCCCCTGGTACGTCCAGATGTGGGGTGGACGGCAATGGGCTCGCAGCCTGCATTTCTTCGGGCTGGTCGCGTTCCTGATCTTCATCGTGATCCATCTGTCGATGGTCTTCTTCTGGGGCTGGGGCCAGTTGAATGCCGCGATGATCTTCGGCGCCGTCCGCAACATCAACTGGGCGACGTTCTGGTCCTTCGTGATCATCGGCACAATCGTGGCCGTCCACGTCGCTGCGACGGTCTGGAGCCTGCGAAATCCCGCTCAGGTTCACCGCATCCTGGGTGCCATCAACACGCGGGTCAAGCTGATGTTGTTGCGGCCGTTGGATTCACGGCAGAACTACCCGGTGAGCAAACTGTCCAAAGAACACCGCGTCAACGGCAAACCACCGTGCTCGGCCGAGTACAAGATCATGGCCGTGCACAACTTCGTCGACTGGCGGCTGCGGGTCGGCGGATTGGTGGAAAAGCCGGTGACACTCGATCTGGCCGGATTGCGTGCCCTGGGTGAGCCGCAGACTCAGCGGGTGCTGCACAACTGCGTGCAGGGCTGGACCAGCTACGGACAATGGAGCGGCCTGCACCTGAGCAGCCTGCTGGAGCGCGTCAAGCCGTTGCCTCAGGCACGCTACATCTGCTTTCTGAGCATGCAGGACAACAGCCGCGACGAGCCCAGCTCCGACGGGCTGGGTCAGTTTTACGAGGTGATGGATCTCGAACTGGCCTACAAGCCGCAGACCATCCTGGCCTTCGAGATGAACGGCAAGCTGTTGCCGATCAAGCACGGCGCGCCGTTGCGGTTACGGGTAGAGACGCAAGTCGGTTTCAAAATGGTCAAGTGGATCAACCAGATCGAGTTCGTCGACGACCATCGGGGCATCGGCATGGGTTTCGGCGGCTGGCGGGAAGACAACATCCACTACGACAAGGACGTGGAGATCTGACGTGCGCGCCGGCGACGATGCACAGCGAAGCGATGGGGAGGAGCGGCGCATAGTGGAGGACGATGCGATGGTGCGCCCGGAGCTGGTCAGCCTGAATCTGGCTGAGCGCGAACGCGTTCTCGAGCAAGTCGCCGCCAAAGGCGGGCGCTGCGAAGCCTGTGGGGCAACGGAATTCGATGTCGGTGATGCGCTCTACCTGGGGTTCCTGTTCCTTGACGAGGAAGACGACGCGTACATGGTGGCGCTGAGGTGCCGCAACCCGAACTGCCCCAAGCCACGCACTGGAATCAAACTGCGGGAGAAAGACTTCCTCAGCCGCGATGCAGACGCAGCCCGCGCCGCGAGCTGGACCGTCGAGTTGCCCCGTGGCGCTTAGCCTCGGCCGGTGGCGAATCGGTGAACACCGGGTGAGCCAAGTCGAAGCGGTCGATCAAATCCGATAGTCCGCGCAACTCATCGCACAGCGACTGGAATCGGCGTTCGTCGGCCTCGCTGAGCATGCCCTGCGCGCTGTAGTGCACCAGCCGTCGTAGCCGCCCGGCCAGCGCCGCGCCCCATCTGATGGAAAAGTCGTAGCGCTCGCCGTCAGCCAGTTCGTCTTTTGCACCGAGTTGCTTCAGCGCCTGGATCTGCTCGTTGATCAACTCGAAGTCGTCGTCGACGCCGATCGGCGCGCGGCTCTGCGGTGTCGCGGTCATCGGCCCTACTCTTCTCACAGGTGTGGTTTGGCGACGCTGACCAAGTAGTCGGCGCCGTGCAAGGTGAGGAAAACTCGGTGTGGTCCAAGCGCCATCCCCGACAGCGGCGCCGACTTCGCCTGACCGGCGGGCAAACTCGAGCGGTAATCGACCACGTGGATCACGTGGATGGTGTCGTTCGGGTAGCCGCCGTAGCTGGACGCCTCGAGCGTCACCAGTTGCCGCTCGGTTGCCGCGTAGATGCGGGTGTCGTCAGTGCCAAGGTAGCGGATCGGCGACGACGGCAATTGGGCGCGGCCGACGACTTCCAGTCCTTCGCCGCCCCGCACGGAGTCCACAGAGTTGAGCACGGCGTGCACGTGGTCGGCGACATAGATGCGGGTCACCTTCGCGTTGTTGCCTGCCCACGCGGCGACGTCCATGGCCAGCGCGCCGCGTTCCTCCGGAGGCGACGAAGGTCCTTTGTAGTAGCGGATTCCCGACGGACCGAAGAGGTGGTAGCCGATCTCACGTCCGCGGTTGGAGCCGTCAATTGAGTCCGCGCGATCTCCGGTAACCTTCGCAGTCGGCAACTTTCGGTAGCCATGCTGATCCACCGGTGTCACCGACGACCCGTCGGCCGACAACGCCAGCAGGATCCGCATGCCGGCGTCTTCAGCCAGATAGGTGGGAGCAGGGCCAGCGTGGAACACGTCGACCTGGCGCAGGGTCCCGAGGTCGACGACCGCCACCTTGTTCCGGCTCGGCTGCGGCACGAACACGTGCCGGTCGTCCATCTGACTGATTTGGAGGTTGCGCCCTACCGGCATTGGCTGCGTCAGCCGCGTCTTGGCGTGTTCCGGGCGCAGGGGATCGCTGATCTCGGCAAGGCGACCATCGTCGGTCAGCCCGATCAGCGATTGGGTGCCATACGACCACACCGGGTCGTGCAGCGTGGCGCCGACCGACCGGACCGTCATTTCGGGCGTGCTTTCCGGTTGCTGGGGGCTCGAGCAGCCTGCGACCGCAATGGCCCCGGCGGCCGCCGCTGTACACCAGCGCCACCCCAGCGACCCGCGACGGGCCACGATGCTCTCCTCTCGCGGTTGCTTCTACCCGTCGGTGCTGTACCCGGGCCTGTACCCGGTTACACCTGGTTGGGGCGGTGGTTCAGTGCAGGGCGCTGCCTTTGCGCCACTGATCCCACGGCACGGTCCAGTCGCCGTTCTGATCCAGCCCCAGCGGGGGGCCGCCGGTGTTGCGGACCTCGAAGACATCGCCCGGCTGCGAGAAATCGAAGAACCATCGCGCGTTCTCTCCGTTGATATTCAGGCAGCCGTGCGAGGTGTCGGTATTGCCCTGCGCCCACACGGTGCTGTCGAGCTCATGTACGTAGATGCCGTCGACGCTGATCCGCACGGCGTAGTTGATGATTTCGCGGTATCCCAGCCGTGAGTTCTTCGGCAGACCGTACGTCGAGGAATCCATCACCACCGGATTGCCCTTGTCGAGTACGGTGTAGACGCCCGGCGGCGTCCAAAACGACATGGTCCGGCCGGCGATCTCCTGGGTGCCGCCCATCCCCATCGACGTGGGCATCGTCCGCACGAGTTTTCCGTTGTCGAAAACACTGATCTGCTTGGTTGTGTCATCGGCGATTGATACGTGCGAGTCGCCGATCTTGAATGAGACGTGGGTGTCTTCTTGCCCGAATATCCCGTTTCCCACCGGAATCCCGTAGATGCGTGCGTCCACGGTGACCGTCGTACCGGGCGCATAGTAGCGCTCGGGACGCCAATGCGCGTTCTGGCCGTCGACCCAGTACCACGACCCCTGCACCGGTGGGGAAGTGGTCACCGACAGTGCGCGTTCGGCGGCGGCGCGGTCGGCGATCTCTTCGTCGAAGTGCGCGACGATGACCTGCCCTACCCCGTAAATGCCGCCGTCTTGCAGGGGTTGCTCAGAGGTGTTGGTGAACGTGACCTTGGTCTGGTTGGGCGGGGTCAAGGTAGAGAAGGTGGAAACCTGTTTTGCCGGGACGCCGCTGGGTCCGCGGCTGGTGATGGTGAGGGTGTAAGTGCGGCCATAACCGAGCGGCACGACTGGCTTCCAGTAGGTGTCGTCAGGGGTCATGACGCCCTGTATTGGCTTACCGTTGTCGTTGACCATCCGCACATCGGTCAGCGTGCCGGTATCGGCGACCACCGATACGGTGGCAACCGGGTCGACGTCGTGTGCGCCCGGTCCTGGAGTAATCCTCACCGCCGCAGGCGCGCTCTCGGTCGCCGCAGGCAACAGCTTTCGGTCGTGCGCGCACGTCCCGCGGCATGGCGTCAGCAGTCCGCCGTCGGCGGCGCCAAAGGCCGCCAAGACGACCAGCGCCGCCACCACGCCGTAGAGGGCCAAGCGCCGCGGCCGCAGCCATCCCTGCCCCCCACGCTCGGTTGCGGCACTGGGGTGAAACGACGATCGTGCCATCAGCCCACCCGTTTAAGTTGTTGCATCAGGCGATTCATATACCCGCGCAGGGCCTTTTGATAAACCGATTCCCCTGCCACGCCCGCTCGGGGCCGACTGTCTGCTGCGTTTCGTGATCCGTAGCGCCGGGTAGTCGCCAAGAGTGCGCGCCAACAGCCCGCGCGCGTGCCATCAGGACTGTTCAGGAGGACATAATGGCGAGTGTTAAGTCATCGACTGATGTGACGGAGTTCCTCGTCGGCCAGCATGAGCGGATCAAGTCTCTGTTCGCCGAGACGTTGGACGCCAGCGGCAAGGAGCGCGAGAAGTCGTTCATCGAACTACGGCGGTTGCTTGCGGTGCACGAAACCGCGGAGGAGGAGGTTGTCCACCCGCGGGCCAAGCGGAAGATCGCCGACGGCGACAAGGTGGTGAGTGCACGGCTGAAGGAGGAAAACGAAGCCAAGAAGGTGCTCACCGAGTTGGAGAAGCTCGACGTCGATTCCGATGAGTTCACCGACCAACTGACCAAGCTTCGCGATGCCGTCGTCGACCACGCCGAGCATGAGGAGCACGAGGAGTTCTCCAAGCTCGAAGAGGAGCTGGACCAAGACGAGCTCAAGCGGATGGGCCGCGCCGCCGAACTTGCCGAAGCGATCGCGCCTACGCGCCCGCACGCGGGAGTGGAGTCCCAGGCCGCCAACATGTTGGCTGGCCCCTTCGCGGCGATGATGGATCGCGCCCGCGACGCCATCATCGGGAAGGGCTGAGCGCAATCGTGCCCGAGCTCACCGCGGCGTGAGGATCCGTCATGGCTACAGCGCAGAAAACCAGCGCGGCGAGCTACTTACCCGAGGACCGCGACCTCGAATCACTCGGGGCCGCTGCGGGCGTGTGCCGGGGCTGCTCGCTGTACGAGAACGCCTCGCAAACGGTCTTCGGTCACGGCGACTCGCGCGCGCCCATCATGCTGGTGGGTGAGCAGCCGGGGGATCGCGAGGACATCGAAGGTCTGCCTTTCGTGGGCCCCGCGGGCCGGCTGCTCGCCCGCGCGCTCGACGAGGCGGACATCGATCCGAAACTGACGTACCAAACCAACGCTGTCAAGCACTTCAAGTTCACCCGCAAGAACGGCAAACGCCGCATACACCAGAAACCCAGCCGCACAGAAGTAGTGGCATGCCGACCCTGGCTCATCGCCGAAATCGAGGCGGTCCGACCGCAAGTGATCGTGTGCCTGGGTGCAACAGCGGCGCAATCTCTTCTGGGCGCCGCCTTCCGGATCTCCGCCCATCGCGGCGAGGTGGTGCACCTTCCGACCGAGGCAGACATAAACGTCACGCCGGAACCACAGGTGCTGGCGACCGTTCACCCGTCCGCGGTGCTTCGGGATCGCAGGGAGCGTCGCGACGAGGCTTACGGGTTGTTCGTCGACGACCTTCGCAGCGCGCGCCGCTATGGCCCGACACAGCCACGCATAGCGGCTGCTGGCGACCAAAACCTCGGCTGTTTGACCCATATACCAGCGGGTACACCCAGGTTGTGACCATCGGCATCGTCACCGCCGCCATGGCACACCCACCGCCGCACGTCCCCAAAAGCGGCCGGTGGTGGCGCGCCGGTGGTCCACCTCTACGCCCCATAAATCCAACGCAACCGTGCGGTACTAATTGACCAAGGACCAATGATGCCCAACACCGCCGACTTCATCCTGGAACGCTTGCGGCAGGGGGGGATTCATCGATCTTCGGCTATCCCGGCGACGGCATCCTGTCGATGGTGGGGGCGATCGACCGGGCCGGGGGCGATCCCGAACTGATTCAGCCGCGGCATGAGGAGATGGCGGCGTTCATGGCCACCGCCCACGCCAAATTCACCGGGCAGATCGGCTGCTGCCTGGCGACCTCGGGTGGGGGCACGATCCACTTACTCAACGGTCTCTACGACGCCAAGCTCGACCACTATCCCGTGGTGGCCATCGTTGGTCAGCAGAAAAGGATGTCGCTGGGCGCGGCCTTCCAGCAGGAGATCGACCCCAATTCGCTGTAAAGGATGTGTCCTCAGATTTCGTCCAAACCTGTATGGCACCGGTGCAAGCCCGCCACCTGGTCGACCGCGCCCGCAAGGTGGCGCTGAACAACCGGACGGTGGCGACGATCATCTTGCCGGAGGACGTGGCCATGGCCGAGGCTGAGCCGTCGCCGCCGCGCATGCACGGCGCGGTGTTCAGCAGCGTGGGCTGGACGAGGCCGACGATGATTCCGCCCGAGTCGGAGCTGAAGAAGGCGGCGGACGTCCTCAACGCCGGCAAGAAGGTGGCGATCCTGGTCGGGCAGGGCGCTGCCGAGGCATCCGACGAGGTGGTCCAGGTGGCCGAGGTGCTCGGCGCCGGGGTGGCGAAGTCGTCACTGGGCCGCGCTGTTCTGCCGGACGCCCTGCCCTACGTCACCGGCCCGATCGGGCTGCTCGGCTCCACCGCTAGCCAGGCCATGATGTCCGGCGCGGACACACTGTTTTTCATCGGCACCAGCTCCCCGAGTGGCTGCCCAAGGAAGGCCAATGCCGCGGCGTGGAGATCAACCGCGACGACCGGATGATCGGCACCCGCTATCCGATGGAGGCCAACCTGGTCGGCGACTCGAAAGAGACGCTGCGACAACTTATTCCGTTACTGCAGCGCAAGGATGACAGCTCGTGGCGGTCGAAGATCGAAAAAGAAGTCGCCGAATGGTGGCGGGTGCTCGACAAGCGGGCACACGACAAGGCCGATCCGCTAAATCCCGAGCTCGTGGTGCACGAGCTGTCCAAGCGGCTGCCCGACAACGCGATCCTGACGACCGACGCCGGTTCGGTCGCCAACTGGTGGGCCCGGCATCTGAAGATGCGCCCCG
>NZ_CAXUCH010000093.1:12387-14651 GCF_964249325.1 uncultured Mycobacterium sp.
TTGGCGGGGAATTTGGCCACCATGGGTCCGGGCACGCCGTATGCCATCAGCGCCAAGCTGGCTCACCCCGGCCGGTGATTGCGCTCGTGGGTGACGGTGTGTTCCAGATGAACGGGCTGGCAGAGATGATCACCGTCAAGCGGTACAAGGATCGACTCTCCGAGGGCCCGCTGATCTTCTGCGTGTTCAACAACCAAGACCTCAACCAGGTGACCTGGGAACAGCGGGCAATGGGCGGTGAACCGAAGTTCGAAGGCTCGCAGTACATTCCGGATGTTCCCTACGCCGAATTCGCCAACCTGCGCGGCTTGAGCGGTATCCGGTGCGACAGCCCGAAGACGATGGCTGAGGCCTGGGAGCAGGCGCTGTCGGCCAACCGCCCGGTGGTTTTGGAGGTGGTTGTCGACGCAGACATTCCGCCGGTGCCGCCGCATATCAAGAAGGAAATGGCGAAGAAGACCGCGAAGGCGGTCACGAAAGACCCGGATCGGGTCAGCATCGCGACCAAGGGCGCCAAGCAGAAGATGCACGAGTTCACCGAGTCGCTCAAGCCATCCTCCCGGAAGTCGGGCGAATGAGTTTGCGCACCAAGGCGATGTATGCCAACGACGCCTCGAACTTCCGCCAAGTGCCCATCGGGGTCGTCGTCCCCAAAACGCTCGACGACGTGGTCGAAACCGTGCGGGCCTGCCACGCCTATCACGCCCCGGTGCTGTGCCGCGGCGGGGGCACCAGTCTCTCCGGGGAAACCGTCAACGTCGCTGTGGTCATCGACTTCTCGAAGTACCTCACCGAGATCGTCGACATCGACGCCGACCGCCGCCTGGCCACCGTGCGGACCGGTGTGATCAACGAGCAACTCAACAGGGCCACCGGCGAATACGGGCTGGTGTTCGGCCCTGACCCGTCGTCGCACTCGCGGTGCACCCTGGGCGGAAACATCGGCAACAACTCGTGTGGCGTGCATTCGATCCAGTCGCATCTGTATGGGCCGGGACCACGCACGTCGGACAACACCCACGCCCTGGAAATCATCACCTACGACGGCGCTCGGTTCTGGGTCGGCAACAACGAAGAGGAGCGCCTTGACGCCATCATTGCCGAGGGTGGCCGCAAGGGTGAAATCCACGCGGCACTAAGGGAATTGCGTGACGAGTACGCCGACGACATCCGTCGTGGGTTCCCCAGGGTTGACGAGCTTCCGCGGCGGGTGTCCGGATACAACCTCGACGAGCTGCTTCCCGAGAAGGGCTTCAACGTCGCACGCGCGCTGGTCGGGACCGAGAGCACCTGCGCGGTGGCGCTGACCGCGACCGTGATGCTCACGCCGGCCATGGCGCACCGCACCCTGGTCGTGGTCCAGTATGACTCGCTCGGCGAGGCGGGCGACGCGGTGCCGGACATCATGGCATGGAAACCCATTGGTCTCGAAGCGGTCGACCACGTGCTGGTCCACGACCAGGAGTTGACCGGCACCAACGCCGCCGGGCGAGCAGCGCTGCCCCGGCCCAAATCCACCGGCGCCTGGTTGTTCGTCCAGTTCGGGTCGGATCAGCCCGGTGAATCATTCAGCCGTGCTCAGGAATTCGTCGGCTGGCTGCGGAAGAAAAAGGACTACGACGACGATCGCATCGTATTGGCCCGCAGTAAACAGGACTGCGGAAACAGCGACGAGCTCTGGTCGATCCGCGAAGCCGGGCTGGGCTCCACCGCGTTCCCGAAAGACAGCGGTGACCATTGGCCGGGCTAGGAGGACTCCGCGGTGCCGCCGCACCGGGTCGGCGACTATGTCCGCGATCTGCAGCGGTTGTACGCGGACCACGGCCTGCGCGGCGCCATGTACGGGCACCTGGGAGAAGGCTGCGTCCATTCCCGGATCAACTTCGATCTGCGCCACCACGACGGGCTGGTGACTTATCGGCGTTTCATGGAAGCCGCCGGCGACCTGGTGGCGTCCTACGGTGGGTCGATGTCCGGCGAGCATGGCGACGGCCGCAGCGCGCAGAATTGCTCGGCAAGCAGTACGGCCCGCGGCTGCTGGAAGCGATGCGGCGGTTCAAACTGATTTGGGATCCCGAGTGGAAGATGAACCCGGGCAAGGTGATCGACGCCTACCGGTTTGACGAGAACCTCAAGCTCGGCACCGACTACAACCCGCCGCGGCCCAAGGTGAAGTTCGCCTATGAGGACGACGACGGTGATTTCGCGCATGCGGCGCTGCGCTGCGTCGGCGGGCAGTTCAAGGGTCGGCTGCTGTTCCGCAA
>NZ_CAXUCH010000093.1:14661-16078 GCF_964249325.1 uncultured Mycobacterium sp.
GTGGGCAAATGCCGGGTGCCCGATGCTCAGATGACCATGTGCCCGAGTTATCAGATGACGAGGGAGGAGAAACACTCCACACGTGGACGCGCGAGGCTGTTCTTCGAAATGCTGCGCGGCGATGTGATCACTGACGGCTGGCAGTCGAATGAAGTGGCCGACGCACTGGATCTGTGTCTGGCATGCAAAGGCTGTACCAGCGATTGCCCGGTCAACGTCGACATCCCCACCTAGAAGGCGGAATTCCTGTACCACCACTTCCGGTCCCTGCGGCGGTGGCGTCCCCGTTATGCCTACGCGTTCGGGTTTATCGACCAGGCGGCGCGGCTGGCCAACGCGATGCCCGAGCTGGCCAACTTCGCGACGCAGACGCCGGTGCTTTCCCGGATCGCCAAGACACTGGGCGGCATTGACCGGCGCCGGCCGCTCCCGACATTCGCTCCGATGACGCTGCAGCAATGGTTCGCCAACCGTCCGGTGGTCAGTGCCGGCGGGCCGCGGGTGGTCCTGTTTCCCGACACATTCAACAACCGGCTGCACACCGACGTCGGCGTCGCCTGCGTGGAGGCGCTGGAGGCCGCCGGATGGCAGGTCGTCATGCCGCAAGGGCATATCTGTTGCGGCGGATCGCTCTACGACTATGGGTTCCTCGATGTCGCGGAGCGCTACCTGCACCGCGTGATGTCGCGGCTGCGCAACGACATCCGGGCAGGCACACCGATTGTCGGGATGGAACCGAGCTGCCTGGCCGTGTTCAAAGACGACCTTCCCAAGCTGTTTCCGCATGACGACGACGCGGACCGGCTGGCGCGCAACAGCTATCACTTCGCGGAGTTCCTGGACAAATTCGACGTCGAGTTGCCGTCGGCATCGGGAGCACGCGCCCTGCTGTGGGGTCACTGCCACCAACGGGCGACCGGTGGAGTCGATGCCGATCAGCAGATCCTGGAGCGGATGGGAATCGAGGTGCAACCGGTGTCCGGAGGATGCTGTGGGCTGGCCGGATCGTGGGGCTTCGAGGAAGGCAAGTACCAGCTGTCGCTGGACTGCGGCGAGCAGGCGTTGTTGCCCGCGATCCGGAAGAACCCAGATGCCGTGGTGGTGGCCAACGGATTCTCTTGCCAAACCCAGATCAGCGACGCGGGTGCGGCATCGCCATTGCATCTGGCTCAGGTAATAGCCATGGCGCGCAAGTCCGCTGACGTCCGCACTGCGGTACCGCCGAGCCGACCGGAACCCGCGTCACGGGTCCGTGCCGCCCGAGTCGCTGTGCCCATCGCCGCGATCGGTGCTGCGGCGGCTGGTGCGTCATGGGCGCTGTGGTCAGCGCGACGGTCACAGTGACCGACAGCCCTACGGATCGTCGTCTTCGTCTTCATCGTCGGCGCGCAGCAAAGTCTCCGGATGGTGGAACGTG
>NZ_CAXUCH010000094.1:0-6701 GCF_964249325.1 uncultured Mycobacterium sp.
ACGATGCAGAGCGGAGCGATGAGGAGGAGGCGGCGCAATCATGACTGAGCGCACCGACGTCGGCACCGTCGAAGAGTTGCACGCCTCGGCCACCAAGGTGACCGGGCTCGATGATTTCGGGACCGACGACGACAACTACCGTGAAGCGCTTGCGGTGCTGCTGGATTCTTATCGCGGCGAGGCGGACCTGACGCCGTTGGGCAGCAAGATGAACCGCTACTTCCTGCGCGGTGCGCTCGTGGCCAGGCTGTTGTCGGAGTCGGCGTGGAAGCAGTACCCCGAGTACGCCGACGTCGTGATCGAGCGACCGATCTTCGTTACCGGTTTGGTGCGCACCGGCACCACCGCGCTGCACCGGCTGCTGGGCGCCGACCCTGCCCATCAGGGTCTGCAGATGTGGCTGGCCGAGTACCCCCAGCCTCGCCCGCCGCGCGACACCTGGGAAACAAATCCGGTGTATCGCCAGCTCGATGCGCAGTACACCCGGCATCACGAGGAGAACCCCGACTACACCGGGCTGCATTTCATGGCCGCCGCCGAACTCGAGGAGTGCTGGCAGCTGCTGAGACAGTCGTTTCATTCGGTGTCGTATGAAACGCTGGCCCACCTGCCCAGCTATGCGCAATGGCTGTCCCAGCAGGACTGGACGCCGGCATATCGGCGGCACCGCAAAAACCTTCAGCTGATCGGTCTCAACGACGCCGACAAGCGGTGGGTGCTCAAGAACCCCAGCCATCTGTTTGCGCTGGATGCGCTGATGGCGACCTACCCCGACGCGCTGATCATCCAAACGCATCGGCCGGTCGAGACGATCATGGCCTCGATGTGCTCGTTGGCGCAGCACACGACCGAAGGATGGTCGAACAGTTTCGTCGGCGCCCAGATCGGCTACGACTCAATGGAAACCTGGTCACGGGGGCTGGAGCGGTTCAACACCGCACGCGCGAAATACGATCCGGCTCAGTTTTACGATGTCGACTACGCCGATTTCATCGCCGATCCGATCGGCACCGTCGAGGCGATCTACCGTCACTTCGGGCTGACGCTCACCGACCACGCACGGGATGCCATGGAGAAGAGCCACGCCGAAAGCAAGAGCGGCCCGCGGGCGCCCAAACACACCTACTCGCTTGCCGACTACGGGCTGACCGCGGAGTCGGTCAAGGAGCGCTTCGCGGGCCTGTAGCGGGAACTCAGCCGTCGCCCGGAGGCGGAGCGGACGGCGCCCACTCCAAGATGCCCTCGGCGATCGCATGATCGATGCTGTCGGCCAGCTTCGGGCACGTCGGAATGCGTGCGGTGTCACCACCGGCTTCTCGAACTTCCGCAAAGTAGGCGCAGCGCTGGGCAGCTTGCGAATTCCATTGCACGGACGTATGTCCGGGTCCGAGCTTCCTGACAAGCACCGAGACGTGGCAGAAGCGGCAATCAACGGGCTGCAGACCCCAGCGCAGATACCGCTCCCGGTCGCGTTGGGTGGCTTCGCGCAGCGCAGCAGCACGTTCGGGGTCGGAGGGGACGACGGGCGCTGTAGAGCTGCGGCTCCCGCGCTGTCGGGCCGGTTGCTCATCGCCGTGCGCGCCATGCAGCGCCAGCATCGATCGTGCCAGTCGATCGACGTCGGGTACGCTCGACTCGTTGTCCGCGGTCATCGTGACGGCTGGGTTGCTTGCCCTTTCGGTTCTTCTTCGGCCCTGCGCCGCAGGTTCTCCTCGACCTCGGCGTGCCAGAACTCGTTCGCTTTGGTGGTGTCCACCTCGATCTCGAAGCGGTCGGTCATATCCGGGGTGACGTCGGCGACATCAACGTAGAACTGCTGATACCAGCGACGCATCTGGTAAACGGCGCCGTCTTCCTCGACCAGTAGCGGATTGTCGATGCGGGTCTTGTGCTTCCAGATCTCGACATCCTGCAGGAAGCCCTTGCTGACACCGTCGGTGAACGCCGCGGCAAGCTTGTCGGTGGTCGCGTCGTCGAGCCCCTTGGGCTTTTCGACGATCACACCCCACTGCAACACAAACGAGTTCTGGGTCACCGGGTAGTGGCAGTTGATCAGGATCGACTCGGCCTTGTAGTCACCGTAGGTGTTGTGCAGCCAGTTGATCATGAACGACGGCCCGAAGTAGGAAGCCTCCGAATCCAGGTGCGCCTCACCGTAGGTGGTGCCCATGTCATCGACATCGGGGCGGCCGACATTGTGCAGATACTGCGACGCGACATGGCCCTCGAAGACGTTCTTGAAATACGTTGGCAGACCGAAATGGATGTAGAAGAAGTGCGCCATATCGGTGACGTTGTCGATGATGTCGCGGCAGTTGCTGCCCTCGATCAGGATTGAGTTCCACCGCCAGTCGGTCCACTCGTCGCTGTGCGCCTCCGGGATCTCTGGAATTCGCACCTCCGGCTGCGGCGGATTGCCCTCGTGGTCGTGCCAGACGAACAGCAGGCCGCCGCGCACATCGGTGTGCCAGGACCGGGTGCGGGCCAGCTTCGGGGTGCGCTTGGCATAGGGCACCAGCTTGCACCTGCCGTCGCCACCCCAGCGCCAGTCGTGGAACGGGCAGGCGACTTCGTCGCCTTTGATGGTGCCCTGGGCGAGATTGCCGCCCATGTGCCGGCAGTAGCCGTCCAGGACGTGTAACTCGTCGTGTGAGTCGGCGAACACGACGAGATGGGTGCCAAACGCCTCGATGCCGTGCGGCTTGCCGTCCAGGTAGTCCTTGACGGGGCCGAGGCAGTGCCAACCGCGGGCGTACCGGTCGGGCAGGGTGCCGGCGTCGATCTCGCGGATGCCGGCCGTCTCGGTAGCCATGACACCTCCCACATCGTCAGCTTCCAACTAGAACACGTTACAGTTTTTCCGGCGAATAGTGCAACGACGGGGCCTGCCCAGCGGCAATGCGAGCCGGTTGAGCGGCCTGAGGAGGCGTCGGGCAATCACTCTGTGCCTGCGGCTATACCCGGCCTGCTGTATATGTGAACGATGCCGCTGTTTGGCTTCGAGGGCCGATCACCGAAAGTCGATCCGACCGCATTTGTCGCCCCGACCGCCAGCCTGATCGGCGACGTCACGATCGAGGCAGGGGCGTCGGTGTGGTTCAACACCGTGCTGCGGGGCGACTACGCACCGATTGTCGTGCGGGAAGGCGCGAATGTTCAGGACGGATCGGTGCTGCACGCGCCGCCCGGCATCCCGGTCGACGTTGGTCCGGGGGCGACGGTGGCGCACATGTGCGTGCTGCACGGCGTGCATGTAGGTACTGAGGCGCTGATTGCCAACCATGCCACGATCCTCGACGGTGCAGTGATCGGCGCTCGCAGCATGGTCGCGGCTGGAGCGCTAGTGCTGGCGGGCGCGCAGATTCCCGCCGAGGTGCTGGTAGTGGGGTCACCCGCAAGCGTCAAGGGCCCGATCGCCGGGACCAGCGCTGAAACCTGGGTGAAGGTGAACCCGCAGGCCTACCAGGACTTAGCCCGACGCTATCTGACCGGGCTGGAGTCGATTTAGCTTGGCGACCAGACGCAAAAGCACCCATTTCGGCATTAAATAGGTGCTTTTGCGTCTGCTCGGCCTACACGGGCTGTGCCGTTGCCGCCGCGCGGTCCATCTCCCAGTAGGCGCGCAACGCGACCAGCTTGCCGTCATCGTTGGCCTTGTAGGTGAAAACCCCTTCGGCGGTGATCTGGTGGCCGCCCATGGTGATGACGATGTTGCCGACGTTGGCTTCTTCGTTGCCACACTGGAACGTGTCGCGGAAGTTGAACTCGATCTTGTCGGTAGGGGCGATCGCCTTGTCCCAGAACACGGAGATCGCGTCGCGACCTCGATGCCCTTTGCCGTCCAGGTCGAAAGCCGAAGGGCCGATAGGGTCTTCGACGATGGCGTCGTCGGTGAAAACGTCCAGCCAGGCTTGTTTGTTTTTGGCCTGCACCGCTTCTCGTGAGCGGCGGCCGGCTGCGTGCGCGGGGTGCTCGGTCTTGGTCTGCGTGTCGGTCATGGTGAGTCCTGCCAGCCGGAGTGGATATAGGTGTCGGCGAAACGTTTCAGGGAGTCGCGTTTCTTGTCCAGCGGCGCATCGAAGCCCAGGCCGTCGAGGACCCACGGGATAACGATGTTGTCGGTAACGCCGATCTCGGCAAGCTCTCGGTGCCCGTCAACGCCGAATTTATCTATGCACACCGCTTGGAACTCGAACGGCTGATCAGCGCGACCGTATTCGGCGCGCAACTCGTTTAGCCGGCCGATCGTTTCGGCGAGCTGCTCGGCAGTCATCATGGCGCTGGTCCAGCCGTCGCCGACCCGGGCGGCGCGTCTTAGCGCGACGTCCGTGTGCCCGCCGACGTAGAACGGCACGGGCTGGCTGGGCGCCGGGCTCATTTGCAGCCTGTCGAAGTCGTAGAACTCGCCGTGGAATTCAACCATGCCGCCGCCGAGCACCAGCTTGATGACCTCGATCATCTCGTCGACCCGGGCCCCGCGGCGCTTATACGGCTGCCCGCACCATTCGAATTCCTCCGGCGCCCAACCTATGCCGACTCCGAAACCGAACCTGTTGTTGGTCAGGTTGGCCACCGAGCCGACTTGGCGGGCCAGCAGCAACGGATTGCGCGACCCGAGCTTCATCACGTTGGTGTAAAACCGCAGCCGTGACGTCACCGCTCCCATCGCGGCGGCGGCGATCAGCGGGTCGACCCATGGCGTGTTCTCGTCCCACATCCGCGACCCGTCGGCGGTGTAGGGGTAGTCGGCGGCCGCCTTCTCCATGTAGAACAGCGAATCCGGCAACGCGATCGCGTCGAAGCCGGCTTCCTCGGCAATGCGGGCGATGTCGAGCAGTTCGTCGATGGGGCCCATCGCGATACTGCAGGTGTACTTCATTCGACCGGTCACGGCTTGTCGGCCCCTACCACCCACATCGAGTAGTACTGCGAGCCACCGCCGTACGCGTGGCCCACGGCTTTTCGCGCGTCGGGAACCTGGTGCGCCCCGGCCTTGCCCATCACCTGGATGGCCGCCTCGGCGAAGCGGATCAGGCCTGAGGCGCCGATCGGGTTGGACGACAATACGCCGCCAGATGGATTCACCGGTAGCCGCCCGCCGATCGCGGTTTCGCCGGCCTCGGTGAGCTTCCAGCCTTCGCCCTCGGGGGTAAATCCCAGGTTCTCCAGCCACATCGGCTCGAACCACGAGAACGGCACATAGATCTCGGCGGCATCGATCTCGTCGATCGGGCTGGTGATGCCGGCCGCTTTCCACAGCGCGGCCGCGCAGTCCCGCCCGGCCTGCGGGTTGACTTGGTCGCGGCCCGCGTAGGCCAGCGGCTCGGTGCGCAGCGCGGTGGCGTGAATCCAGGCCACCGGATGACCGTCGGCGACGCGCTGATCGGCGATCTCCTCGTTGCCGATGACCAGTGCGCAAGCACCGTCTGACGACGGACAGGTTTCGTCGAATCGGATTGGATCCCAAAGCATTTGGGATGACAGCACCTTCTCCAGCGTGATGTCGGGTTGCTGCACGTGCGCCAGCGGGTTCTTGGCGCCGTTGAGGCGGTCTTTGACCGCGACCATTGCGCCGATATGAGTCGGCGCGCCCGAGCGGCGGATGTATGCCCGCACATGTGGAGCGAAGTAACCGCCTGCCCCTGCGCCGACGGGCTTGGTGAACGGCACCGGAATCGACAGCGCCCACATAGCGTTGGATTCGGACTGCTTTTCCCAGGCCATCGCCAGCACGCGGCGGTATTTGCCCGACTGCACCAGGCTGGCAGCCACCACGCCGGTGGAGCCACCCACCGAACCGGCGGTGTGCACGCGGATCAGCGGCTTCCCGGAAGCGCCAACGGCATCGGCCATGAACAGTTCGGGCATCATGACGCCTTCGAAGAAGTCGGGTGCCTTACCGACCACGACGGCGTCGATGTCGTCGAATGTGACCTCCGAGTCGGCCAGCGCCTTATCGATGGCCTCGCGCACCATGCCGTTCATCGACACATCGTGGCGCTTGGCGACGTATTTGGTCTGCCCGGTGCCGAGGACCGCCGCGAGTTGCTTAGCCATCAGCGCCACTCGCCCCCGCAAGCGGGAGGTGCCCCCGCCTCATCGCTACTCTTGTCATTGTCGCTGGCGCCGCCATTAGTCTTTCCTTTCCATAACCGCGACCAAATTCTGTTGCAGCGCAGGCCCGCTGGTGGCGTGGGCCAGCACCCGCCGCGCCGAGCCGTTCCAGATGTGTTGTGCAGCGAACCCAATCCGCTCAAGGCCGGCGACGAACATCGGATTGGCCGCCAGGGCACCGCCCGACGGATTCACCCTGGCCGACGCCGGTATCCGCATGGCCTCGGTGAGGATGAGGTGCTGGTGGGTGAACGGGGCATGGATCTCGGCGACGTCGATCGTGCGCATCTTGTCGCCGGTGGCGATCCTGGTCGCCGCTCTCGTCGACGGCGACTCGGTGAGGTCGCGGGCACCGAGTACGGGAGATTCGATGCGGTGCTCGAACCCAGTAATCCAGGCGGGGTTTTCGCATAGCTCGCGGGCGCGGTCGTCGGCGGCGAGCACGATGGCCGCGGCGCCGTCGGTGATCGGTGCAATGTCGTGCCGGCGCAGCGGCTCTGCTAAGAACGGTCGGTGCAGCAACTCGTTGATGTTCATGTGAGGGGGATCTGAGTGATCTAGATGTGTTGGTGGTAAATATTGGTAAG
>NZ_CAXUCH010000094.1:6711-15806 GCF_964249325.1 uncultured Mycobacterium sp.
CGGCTCGGAGTCCACTCGCTGCGCCGCAGCGAACGAGTCGTAAGCGACGCGGGCCATCTGGTCGAAGCTCCACTTTTCGGTCTCAAGACCGAGTCGGGCCTGCAGACCGGCGATCGATACGGAATCCGGCCACAGCGGCGCCACCGTATACGGATCGGTCTGCCGCGAGAGGATGCGGCGCAGTGTTCCTGCCGAGGACTTGCCGAAACCGTAGACGAGCGCGGTGTCGACCTCGCCCGTCAGCAGCTTGATGTAGGCCTCGTAGGCCGCCCAGGCTGCGTCCATCTCGACATGTGATTCGTTGATGGGTGGCACTGCTCCGATCGAGTCGATCGCGGAGATGAACGAAAATGCCCGTCCGGCAAGGTAATCGGATGAGCCGGAGCACCAAAAGCCGATGTCTGCTTTTGTGATGCCGAGCTCGTCGTACAGCTGGGCGAAACACGGCATCAGCATCTCGACACCGTTGGTGGTGCCGTCGGTGCGGCGGACATGCGGGGCGTGGGCGAAGCCGACGACCGCAACATCGCGAGCGTTCATTACAGGTAAGCCCTTTACAGGTGGTGCTTGTAGGTGTCGTAGTCGGCGTCAGGTTCGCCGGTCGGCCGGAAATGCGAGATGTTGTCGATGCCCAGCCCCCATTCCTCGCGCGGCCTCCACACCGCTTCGACCCGCATGCCCATGCGCACCTCCGAGGCGTCGATCTCGGTCACCAGGTGCAAAAACGGGATGTCCGCGCCGTCGAGAAGCACGTAGGCCGCAACATAGGGCGGCTTGATGCGCTGGCCGGCGAACGGGATGTTGATGATCGCGAACGTGGTGATCGTGCCCTTGTCGGACACCTCGACGTAGTTGTCGAGAGCTAGTCCCGTGGCCGGGTCGGCTTCTCGTGCCGGGAAATACACCTTCCCGTGCTCGCCGGTCCGGGCGCCGAGCAGCTTGCCTTCCTGCAGCGCCCGCAGGTAGGCGCTTTCCGGGTGCGAGGCGGTGTGCTGGATCTCCATGTGGATCGGGGTGACGATCATGGTGACCGGATCACGGTCGTCGCTCGATGGCGGAGCGTCGTCGCTGGCCGGCTCTCCTTCGCCGGGGGCGAAATACGCGATGTCGGTCATGGCGCCGACTGGCTCGTCGACCCATTGCGCATGCACTCGCATGCCGGTGCCCATCGCTTTGGGATCACCCGCGTCCACGGCGTGCAGCAGGGTGGTGTCGGCGCCGTCGAGTGTGATTAGCGCCCACGCGAATGGGCGGTCCAAGGGCTGACCCTCCAGCGGTTCGGGTTGCCAGGACCAGGACTCGACGGTGCCGACGCCGGACACCGGTACCATCTCGCCCAGCGGTTCGTAGGTGACCGGGTCGTACTCGGCCGGTGGCACATGCACCCGGCCATCGGATCCGCGCACCCCGAGGATGCGGCGGTCGCGTAAAGCGGTGAAGAACTTACCGAGCGTGGGACCCACCGAACGGGTGTAGTCGAAAGACAACGTCAGCGGTGCCGAAAGAGGTGGCTCGGGTTGTTCGATCAGGGTCAGGCGACTTGAGCTGGCTGTCACGGCTTCGAGTAGAACAGGTTCTAACAATCGTGGCAAGAATCGGTCGAAAGGTAATCTAATGAAGCTCGGGTTGCAGCTCGGATATTGGGGCGCTCAACCGCCGGACAACGCCGGCGACCTGGTGGCTGCGGCCGAGGATGCCGGCTTCGACGCGGTGTTCACCGCCGAGGCATGGGGCTCGGATGCCTACACGCCGCTGGCCTGGTGGGGCGCCTCCACCCGCCGCGTGCGACTGGGTACATCGGTGGTGCAGCTCTCCGCGCGCACTCCGACCGCGTGTGCGATGGCCGCGCTGACGTTGGATCACCTCTCGGGCGGCCGGCACATCCTGGGGCTCGGCGTCTCCGGCCCGCAGGTGGTAGAGGGCTGGTATGGCCAGCCGTTTCCCAAGCCGCTGGCGCGGACCCGCGAATACGTTGACATCATCCGCCAGGTGTGGGCCCGGGAAAAGCCGGTGACCAGCGCCGGTCCCCACTACCCACTGCCGCTGACCGGCGAAGGCACTACCGGATTGGGTAAGGCGCTCAAGCCCATCACGCATCCACTGCGCGCCGACATCCCGATCATGCTCGGCGCCGAGGGTCCGAAGAACGTGGCGTTGGCCGCCGAGATCTGCGACGGCTGGCTGCCCATCTTCTACGCCCCCCGGCTGGCCGACATGTACAACGAATGGCTCGATGAAGGCTTCGCCCGAGCGGGCGCGCGCCGCACGCGGGAGGACTTCGAGATCTGCGCGACCGCGCAGGTGGTGATCACCGCAGACAGGGCTGCGGCGTTCGCCGGCATCAAGCCGTATCTGGCGCTCTACATGGGCGGCATGGGCGCCGAGGACACCAACTTCCATGCCGACGTCTACCGCCGGATGGGCTACTCGGAGGTGGTCGACGACGTCACCACGCTGTTCCGGAGCAACCGCAAGGACGAGGCCGCCAAGGTGATCCCCGATGAACTGGTCGACGACGCCGTGATCGTCGGCGACATCGACTACGTGCGTAAGCAGATCACTGCGTGGGAGGCTGCAGGCGTCACGATGATGGTGGTCTCGGCCCGCAGCCCCGCGCAGGTAAGCGAGCTTGCCGGCTTGGTGTGACTAGTCCTTGCCAGGCGATTAGAACACGTTCTAGATTGACCGGGTGAGCTGGTCAGATCGCGCGTGCGTCGCCGAAGGTCATCTCGACGTTGCGCACCGATCCCGAGACCAGCGCGCGCTTGGGCAGCCCCAGCGAGGCCAGCTCCTTGGCGTAGGTGTGATCGCCAAGCCGCAGCGTCGCGCCGCCGATGCGGCCCCGCACACCCGTCGTCTTCATCTCCCAGGGCACTTCGCGGGTGTTGCCCTCGGCGTAGGTGTAGGTCTTCAGCACCTGGGGCCGCGAGGTGAACGCAGAGGGCACCGGCAACCCGGGGCTGAAGTCGATGCGGGCGATGTGCGAGCCGTCGGCGCTGACGTCGAAACCGAAGTGGCGGCCCTCCCGCACGGTGAAGTCCGCCATGATTTTCGGGAAGCCCCAGATGCGGCGGCCGGCTTCCAACGTGAACGACTGGTCAACCGGCAGGTGATGGATGAACGCTGCGGCCGATCCCAGCGCCCGCAGCCCGCGTGCACGCGAGCCGGGTGGGTTGACCATGACCGCGGTACCGAATTCGTGATACTGCCCGAGGTCCCCGTCGAAGTAGCGGGCCAGCATCAGGTTGACCACGGCGCGTCCGGGCCGATGCTGGCAGACCGCCAGACCGCTGTAGTCGATGAGCCGCTGCGCCGCATCGGCGGCGACCGAAAACATCGCGCTATGCACATCGGCTTTTCGGATCCGGACCGGCATGGTCAACACCGTGCCGGCGATGGTGTGTTGCGTGACAGACATGACGCTCACTGTAGTGGGGAGGGTGGCGATGACTGAAGCGATCGCAATTCCTGACGTGGACCTGACCGACGGCCAGTTCTATGCCAGCGGAGAAGCCCGGGCTGTATATCGCTGGATGCGGGCCAACCAGCCGGTGTTTCGCGACCGCAATGGTCTGGCCGCCGCATCGACATATCAGGCCATCATCGACGCCGAGCGCAACCCGGAACTGTTCTCCAACACCGGCGGGATCCGGCCCGACCAGGACGCGCTGCCGATGATGATCGACATGGACGATCCACCACATCTTTTGCGGCGCAAGCTCGTCAATGCTGGCTTTACCCGCAAGCAGGTGAAGGACAAGGAACAATCGATCGCTGAGCTCTGCGACACACTGATCGACGCCGTGTGCGAACGCGGTGAGTGCGACTTTGTGCGGGACCTGGCCGCACCGCTGCCGATGGCGGTCATCGGCGACATGCTCGGAGTGCGCCCAGAACAGCGCGACATGTTCCTCAAGTGGTCCGACGATCTAGTGGCGTTCCTCAGTTCCCATGTGTCGCAAGAGGACTTCCAAGTCACCATGGACGCCTTCGCGGCGTACAACGACTTCACCAGGGCCACCATTGCCGCGCGCCGGAAAGAGCCTACCGACGACCTGGTCAGTGTGTTGGTGAGCTCTGAAGTCGATGGAGAGCGGCTGAGCGACGACGAGCTCGTCATGGAAACACTGCTAATCCTCATCGGCGGCGACGAGACCACCCGGCACACGCTCTCCGGCGGCACCGAGCAGCTGCTGCGCAACCGTGACCAGTGGGAGATGCTGCAGGGTGATCCGGATCAACTGTTAGCTAGCGCAATTGAGGAGATGCTGCGCTGGACCTCCCCAGTGAAGAACATGTGTCGCACCCTGACCGCAGACACCGAATTCCACGGCACCCAGCTGTACAAGGGCGAGAAGATGATGCTGCTGTTCGAGTCGGCCAACTTCGACGAAGCGGAGTTCGACGAACCTGAGCACTTCGACATCACCCGAAACCCCAACAGCCACCTGGCATTTGGATTCGGCACGCATTTCTGTCTGGGAAACCAGCTGGCCCGGTTGGAGTTGACGCTGATGACCAAGCGAATCTTGGAGCGCCTCCCGGACCTGCGACTGGCCTCCGACGGCCGGCTTCCGCTGCGGCCGGCGAACTTCGTCAGCGGCTTGGAGTCAATGCCGGTGGTATTCACCCCGACGGCGCCCGCGCATCGAGCGTGAAGCTGTTGCGATAAATCGGCGAAATTCTCGCAACAGCTTCACACTCGGTGCGGTAGCGGGCGAAAGCTAGCGACCTTTGAACTGCGGCGTGCGCTTCTCCTTGAACGCCAGCGGCCCTTCCTTGGCGTCCTCGGACAGGAACACCTTGATTCCCAGCTGGGTGTCGATCTTGAACGCTTCGTTTTCGGGCAGGCCTTCGGTTTCGCGGATCGACCGCAGGATCGCCTGCACGGCTAACGGCCCATTGTTCGAGATCACCTCCGCGAGCTCCAAAGCCTTGCTCAGCGCCTGCCGGTCGGGAACGATATACCCGATCAGCCCGATCTCCTTGGCCTCGGCAGCGGTGATGTGCCGCCCCGTCAGCAGCAAGTCGCAGGCCACGGTGTAGGGGATCTGCCGCACCAGCCGCACCGCCGAGCCGCCCATCGGATACAGGCTCCACTTGGCCTCGGAAATGCCGAACTTGGCGCTTTCGCCGGCAACCCGGATGTCGGTGCCCTGCAGGATCTCGGTGCCGCCGGCGATGGCCGGGCCTTCCACGGCGGCGATCAGCGGCTTGGTCAGCCGTCGGCCCTTGAGCAGCGCGTCGATACGCGACGGATCGTAGCTGCCGTCCTTGAAGGATTCACCCGGCGGCCTGGCGGTTGCCGCCTTGAGGTCCATGCCCGCGCAGAAGTAGCCGCCGGCCCCAGTCAGAATGCAGCACCGGATGTCGGGATCATTGTCGACGCGGTCCCACGCATCGACCATGATTTGCATCATTTCGGTGCTCAGCGCGTTGCGGGCCTCGGGCCGGTTCAGCGTCACGATGAGGGTGTGTCCGCGCTGCTCAACTAGGGCGTCGGGTTCTTTTTCAGAGTCGCTCACAAGCGTCTGCCTTCCTCCGCATAGGCCACAGACTTGTCAGGAAATGTAACACGTTCTAATTTGGGGTCCGTGGCCCTGAACATTGCCGACCTAGCCGAGCATGCCATCGACGCCGTGCCTGACCGCGTCGCCCTGATTTGCGGCGACGATCAGCTGACGTATGCGCAGCTTGAGGAGAAGGCCAACCGCTTCGCGCACTACCTGATCGACCGGGGCGTCAAGAAAGACGACAAGGTCGGCTTGTACTGCCGCAACCGCAACGAGATCGTGATCGCGATGCTGGGCATCGTGAAGGCGGGCGCCATCCTCGTCAACGTCAACTTCCGCTACGTCGAGAGCGAACTGCGCTACCTGTTCGACAACTCCGACATGGTGGCGCTGGTACACGAGCGTCAGTACGCCGATCGCGTCGCCAACGTGCTGCCGGAAACCCCCGACGTCAAGACGGTGCTCGTCGTCGAGGACGGCAGCGACAAGGACTACCAGCGCTACGGCGGCGTCGAGTTCTACGCCGCGCTCGAACAGGGCGCACCCGAGCGTGATTTCCGGCCGCGCAGCCCCGACGACATCTACCTGCTCTACACCGGCGGCACCACCGGCTTTCCCAAGGGCGTGATGTGGCGCCACGAGGACATCTACCGGGTGCTGCTCGGCGGAACCGATTTCGCCACAGGCGAATACATCAAGGACGAATACGACCTGGCCAAGCAGGCGGCTGCCGGGCCACCCATGGTGCGGTTCCCCATCCCGCCGATGATCCACGGCGCAACGCAGTCGGCCACCTGGATGGCGCTGTTCTCCGGCGGAACTATCGTCCTCGCACCGGAATTCGATGCCCACGAAGTCTGGCAGACAATCCACAAGCACAAGGTGAACCTGCTGTTCTTTACCGGTGACGCGATGGCGCGACCGCTGCTCGACGCCCTCACCAAAGACAACGACTACGACCTCTCGTCGCTGTATCTGCTGGCCAGCACCGCCGCGCTGTTTTCTCCGAGCATCAAGGAGAAACTGCTTGAGCTGCTGCCGAATCGGGTCATCACCGACTCGATCGGCTCATCGGAGACCGGGTTCGGCGGCACCAGCGTCGTCGCGAAGGGCGAGGCGCACACCGGCGGGCCGCGGGTCACCATCGACAAGTGGACGGTGGTGCTCGACGAGGACGGTAACGAGGTCAAGCCGGGCTCGGGTGTGCGGGGCGTCATCGCCAAACGCGGTCACGTCCCAGTCGGCTACTACAAGGATCCGGAGAAGTCCGCGGCCACCTTCAAGGTCATCAACGGCGTCCGCTACGCCATCCCGGGCGACTATGCGACCGTCGAGGAAGACGGCATGGTGACGCTGCTGGGCCGCGGCTCGCAATCCATCAACAGCGGCGGGGAGAAGATTTACCCCGAAGAAGTCGAGGCCGCTTTGAAAGGCCACCCAGATGTGTTCGACGCGCTGGTGGTCGGCGTACCCGACGAGCGCTACGGCCAATGTGTGGCCGCCGTCGTGCAACCGCGACCCGGAACACGCCCGTCTCTTTCCGAACTCGACCAGTTCGTGCGCAGCGAGATCGCCGGATACAAAGTCCCCCGGAAGCTTTGGTATGTCGATGAGATCAAGCGATCACCCGCGGGCAAGCCGGACTACCGCTGGGCCAAGGAGCAGACGGAAGCTCGGCCCGCCGACGAGGTGCATGCCAATCACGTACGGGCTTGATGCGCACGCAGCTGTGCAACGACGGGTCGGTATCCGCGACAGCTAGCTGCGTCTACAGTCGAGTCGCGATGACCATCGACGCGTGGATGCAGCACCCGACCCTGCGGTTTTTGCGCAGCGACATGCTGACGTCGTTGCGGCGCTGGACCGGCGGTTCGATACCTGATACCGAGGTCCCAATCGAGGCGACCATCGCGTCCATGGACGCCGGGGCCTGTGGACGTCGGCCTATTGTCCGCGTGGCACGGCCCCAATGGTCAAGACCTCGTCAGCAACGACGAGGTCGCCGACTGGATGCGATTGCACCCCAACCGGTTTGCCGGGCTGGCAGCGGTCGACCTGGATTGCCCGATGGATGCGGTGCGTGAGTTGCGGCGACGAGTGCGTGACGACGGGTTCGTCGGCCTGCGTGTGGTGCCGTGGTTGTGGAATGCGCCGCCGACTGACCGCCGCTACTATCCGCTGTTCGCCGAATGCGTGCAGTTGGGTGTGCCGTTCTGCACCCAGGTGGGCCACACGGGTCCGCTGCGGCCGTCGGAGACGGGGCGCCCGATTCCCTACATCGACCAGGTGGCGCTTGACTTTCCCGAGCTTGTCGTCGTGTGCGGGCACATCGGCTATCCGTGGACCGAGGAGATGGTCGCCGTCGCCCGCAAGCACGAGAACGTCTACATCGACACCTCCGCCTACACCACGAAACGATTCCCCGAAGAACTCGTCCGGTTCATGAAAACCAGCACCGGCGGGCGAAAAGTGTTGTTCGGCACCAACTATCCGATGATTGCGCATGCGCACGCGCTCGCAGGTCTCGACGAACTCGGGCTCGACGACGAGACCCGTCGCGCGTATCTGCACGGCAACGCCGAACGAGTCTTCGGGCTCAACCGACGGGAGGCGCAGCCATGAACGGCGCGCATGCGTTGATCAACACGTTGGTCGACGGCGGAGTCGAGGTGTGCTTCGCCAACCCGGGCACCTCCGAAATGCACTTCGTCGCAGCGCTGGACAGTGTTCCGCGGATGCGCGGCGTGTTGACCTTGTTCGAGGGTGTGGCCACGGGCGCGGCCGACGGCTATGCCCGTATCGCCGGGCGGCCTGCCGCGGTGCTGCTGCACCTGGGGCCCGGGTTGGCCAACGGGCTGGCCAACCTACACAATGCCCGACGCGCCCGAGTGCCGATGGTGGTGATCGTCGGCGACCACGCCACCTCTCACAAGAAGTACGACGCCCCATTGGAATCCGACATCGACGCGCTGGCCGGCAGCGTGTCCGGCTGGATGCGCCGAAGCGACAACCCCGCCAGCGTCGCAACCGACACTGCGGAAGCGATTGCGAAAAGCCGAGAGGGTTGCCAAATTTCGACCCTGATCGTGCCCGCGGACGTGTCGTGGTCAGACGGTGCCACAGCGGCAGCGGCGCCCAGCCAACCGCGGCCGTCGGCGGTCGACACCGATGCTGTCGAGTTGGCCGCCAAGGTACTGCGATCCGGGGAGCCCACCGTGATCCTCGTCGGCGGTGACGCCACCCGCGCGCCGGGGCTGACCGCGGCCGCGCGTGTCGCTGCGGCCACAGGCGCCCGCTGGTACTGCGAGACGTTCCCGACACTGCTGCAGCGCGGCGCCGGCATCCCCGCTGTCGACCGGCTCGCCTACTTCGCCGAAGCCGTCGCCGCCCAACTCGACGGCGCTAGGCATCTCGTGCTGGCCGGGGCGGCATCACCGGTGTCGTTTTTCGCCTACCCGGGAAAGCCCAGCAACCTCGTGCCGGAGGGCTGCGAGGTCCACCAGCTCGCCGGCCCCGCCGGTGCCGCCGCCGCATTGGCTGCGCTGGCCGACGTCCTGGCGCCCGGCACTGCTGCCGCAGTTG
>NZ_CAXUCH010000095.1:0-3388 GCF_964249325.1 uncultured Mycobacterium sp.
CAAAATACCCTACTTTTGCGCTCCGCTGAGTCCAGTCCTCTAACATTCTCCGCTGTCAGTTCCTAGCTCGCTGGGGGTGCTATCCGTTCGACCAACCCCGCCCGACCGCCGGTGATTTCGCCCCGCCACAATCAGATTGTGCGTTTCACGCAGAACCAGGAGTACCAGCAATGACTGAGAATTCCAGCTATCGCGGGGGCCAGGGGCAGGGGCGGCCCGGCGACGACTATTACGACGACCGCTACGGGCGTCCGCAAGACGATGCGCGCGGTGGCCAGGAATCGCGTGGTGGGCAAGAGCCGCGTGGTGGATATCCGCCGGAATCGGGTGGTTACCCGCCGTCCGGCTATCCGCCGCCGCCAACAGAGTACGGCGGCTATCCCGACCAGGGTGGCTATCCGGAACAGGGCGGATACGACCAGCGCGGGTACGAACAGGGCGGCTACCAGGAGCACGGCGGTTATCCGGACCAGCGTGGCTATCCCGATCAGCGCGGGTACGAACAGGGCGGCTACCCAGATCAAGGCCGCTACGGCGACCAGGGTCGCTACCCCGACCAGGGTCCCGGTGGCTACCCGCCGTCCTACCAGCAACGTCCGCCGGCTGGCTACGGCGCGCCCGGCTACGACTCGGGCTACCGCCAAGGCGGCTACGGTCCCCCCGCCGGCCCCGGTTACGGCGAGTACGACTACGGCCGCGGCCCCGCTCGCCCTGACGAGGGCGCCGGCTACGGCCAACCCCAACGGCCCGGCTACCCAGAAGCCGGCGGCGGTTACGAGGGCTACGGCCCCGGGTATGGCCGCCAGGACTACGGCCAACCCGACTACGGCAGCTACGGCGAGGGTCCCAGCGGCGGCGTTTACGCCCCTCCCGGCAGCGGATACGCCGAGCCCGCCGGCCGCGATTCCCACTCCGCCCAACCCCCCGCAGCCGGGGGGTCCGGCGGCTACGGCTAGACCGGCAACCCGTCGCGCGGCAGGGCGGTCACGCTGCAGCTCGACGACGGCAGTGGTCGGACCTATCAGCTGCGTGAAGGCACCAACATCATCGGCCGTGGACAAGACGCCCACTTCAGGCTGCCCGACACCGGTGTGTCACGTCGCCACCTGGAGATCCGTTGGGACGGGCAGGTCGCTCTGCTGACCGACCTCAACTCCACTAACGGCACCACCGTCAACAACGCGCCGGTGCAGGAATGGCAGCTGGCCGACGGCGACGTGATCCGGTTGGGCCACTCGGAGATCATCGTCCATTTCCAGTGAGTTGACCGCGCGGCGAAGCTATCGAGCTTCGCCCCGCGTCGGCCGCCGTCCAAGTATCGTGACGTTGCTGATGTGCTCGGCATCGCGGGCGCGAGGTAGGCAGCGCCAGGACGGAGGGGACGCCAGATGCAGGGGTTAGTTCTGCAGCTGACGCGTGCCGGGTTCTTGTTGCTGTTGTGGGTCTTCATCTGGTCCGTGCTGCGAATCCTGCGCACCGATATCTACGCGCCCACCGGCGCGGTCATGGTGCGCCGCGGCCTGACGTTCCGCGGCACGCTGATGCCGTCGCGGCAGCGGCGCAACGTTCCACGCTACCTGGTGGTCACCGAAGGATCGCTGGCCGGCGCGCGCATCAGCCTTAGCGGGCAGCCCGTGCTGATCGGACGGGCCGACGATTCCACCCTGGTGCTCACCGACGACTACGCGTCGACGCGCCACGCGCGACTGACCCAGCGCGGCTCCGAATGGTATGTCGAGGACCTAGGATCGACCAACGGCACTTACCTTGACAGGGTGAAGGTGACGACGGCGGTACGAGTTCCGATCGGAACCCCGGTTCGGATCGGCAAAACGGTGATCGAGTTGCGCCCGTGACACTGGTCCTGCGTTACGCCGCTCGCAGCGATGTCGGCTTGGTCCGTTCCAACAACGAAGACTCGGTGTATGCCGGGGCGCGGCTGCTGGCCCTGGCCGATGGCATGGGTGGTCATGCGGCCGGGGAAGTCGCGTCCCAGTTGGCGATCGCCGCGTTGGCTCAGCTCGACGACGACGAGCCCGGCGGCGACCTGCTCGGCAAGCTTTACGACGCTGTGCAGCAAGGCAATTCAGCGATCGCCGCGCAGGTTGAGATGGAGCCCGAGCTGGAGGGCATGGGCACCACCCTCACCGCGATCCTGTTCGCGGGCGATCGCCTGGGGCTCGTGCATATCGGTGACTCGCGTTGCTACCTGCTGCGCGACGGCGAGCTGACGCAGATCACCAGAGACGACACCTTCGTCCAGACCCTGGTCGACGAAGGCCGCATCAGCCCGGAAGAAGCACACAGCCACCCGCAGCGCTCGCTGATCATGCGGGCTCTCACCGGACACGAGGTGGAGCCGACGCTGACCATGCGCGAGGTACGCGCCGGTGATCGCTACCTGCTGTGCTCGGACGGATTGTCCGACCCGGTCAGCGACGAAACCATTCTTGAGGCCCTGAAGATACCCGACGTAAGTGAAGCCGCCGACCGTCTCATCGAATTGGCTTTGCGCGGCGGCGGACCCGACAACGTGACCGTGGTGGTCGCCGACGTCGTCGACTACGACTACGGCCCGACGCAGCCGATCGTCGCGGGCGCGGTTTCCGGTGACTCCGATTATCAGGACCAACTGACCCGGCCCAACACCGCCGCCGGACGAGCCTCCGCTATCAGCCCGCGCAAAGACGTCGCGAAACGGGTTCTGCCGCAAGCTGATACGTTTACCCGTCCGCGGCGGTCGCGGCGGCGAATGGCTATCGCGATCACGCTGTTGGTGCTGCTTGTGTTGGCCGGGCTCGCGGTCGCGCGGGCCGTCATCCGCAACAACTATTACGTCGCCGGATACAACGGCAACGTGGCAATCATGCGGGGAATTCAGGGCTCGATACTGGGCCTGCCGCTGCACCAGCCGTACTTGCTGGGCTGCCTGACCGGCAACCAACTGTCCCAGATCAGCTACGACCAGTCCCAAGATCATCTGGGCTGCCACCTGATGAAGCTCGACGATTTGCGGCCGGCTGAACGCACTCAAGTGGCGGCCGGGCTTCCCGCCGGCAGCCTTGACGACGCGATCGCGCAGTTGCGCGAATTGTCAACGAACTCACTGCTGCCGCCGTGTCCGGCCCCGCGCGCTACATCGCCACCCGGTGAGACCAGCCGCAGCCCAGCGCCCAGCACCACTGCCAGCCCGCCGCAGACCCAACCTCCCGACCAGTCCTCCGAAACCGCAGCGCCTTCCACCATCGCGCCGTCCTCCGCCACCGCGCCAACCGTCACCGCGAATCCACCGCCACTTGAGCCGGGCACCGATTGCCGGGCGGCGGCATGACGACACAGCCGCACCCGGCGGTCACGCTGACACCTCCGCTGCCGAATCGGCGTAATG
>NZ_CAXUCH010000095.1:3398-12012 GCF_964249325.1 uncultured Mycobacterium sp.
GTGCCTTGCCACCGTGATCACCGCGGCAGCGCTGCTCATCGTGCAAGCTAACCAAGATCGCCGATTGCACTGGGACCTGGCCGGTTACGTGCTGGGTTTTTTGACCTTGTTCGCGTGCGCGCATCTGGTTGTCCGACGCTTCGCCCCCTACGCGGACCCGCTGCTGTTGCCGGTGGTGGCGTTACTCAACGGCCTCGGTCTGGTCATGATCCACCGCCTCGACATCGCCCAAGGCACAATTGGTGGCCATACGCATCCCAGTGCAAACCAGCAGATGCTGTGGACCCTGGTCGGCGTGACCGGCTTCGCGCTGGTGGTGAGCTTCTTGGCGGATCACCGCAAGCTCGCCCGCTACGGCTATACCTGCGGCGTTGCCGGCCTGGTGATCTTGGCGATTCCGGCGCTGCTGCCGCGGGCCCTCTCCGAGCAGAACGGTGCCAAAATCTGGATTCGGTTCCCGGGCTTTTCCATTCAGCCCGCGGAATTTTCGAAGATACTGCTGCTGATCTTCTTCGCCGCGGTGCTGGTGGCTAAACGCCGACTGTTCACCAGCGCCGGCAAGCATGTGCTCGGCATGGATTTGCCCCGGCCCCGTGACCTTGCGCCGCTGTTGGCCGCGTGGGTCATCTCGGTGGGCGTGATGGTCTTCGAAAAAGACCTCGGCACCTCGCTGCTGCTGTACGCATCGTTTCTGACGATGGTGTATCTGGCCACCCAGCGGTTCAGCTGGGTGGTCATCGGTTTGGCGTTGTTCGCCGCGGGAAGCGTTGTGGCGTACTTCATTTTCGACCACGTCCGGCTGCGCGTGCAGACATGGCTCGACCCGTTCGCCGATCCGGAGGGCAGCGGCTATCAGATTGTGCAGTCGCTGTTCAGCTTTGCCACCGGCGGTGTCTTCGGTACCGGGCTGGGCAACGGCCAGCCGGACACGGTGCCCGCGGCGTCAACCGATTTCATCATCGCCGCGTTCGGTGAGGAGCTCGGGCTGGTGGGGCTGGCTAGCCTGCTGATGCTCAACACCTTCGTGATTACCCGCGGCCTCCGCCCCGCTATCGCGGTGCGCGACAGCTTCGGCAAGCTGTTGGCGGCCGGGTTGGCGTCGACGCTGGCGATCCAGCTGTTCATCGTCGTGGGCGGCGTGACCACGCTGATCCCGTTGACCGGGCTGACCACCCCGTGGATGTCCTACGGGGGATCGTCGCTGCTGGCGAACTATGTGTTGCTGGCGATCCTGGTGCATATCTCGCACGCCGCGCGGCGCCCGTTCCGCACCCGGCCACGCGTCACTGCGCCGATCGCAGCCGCCAGCACTGAGTTGATCGAGCGGGTATGAACGCCTCCCTGCGCCGGATCTCGGTGACCGTGATGGCGTTGATCGTGCTGCTGCTGCTCAACGCCACCTTCACCCAGGTGTTCACCGCCGACGGGCTGCGGGCCGATCCCCGCAACCAGCGAGTCCTGCTCGACGAGTACTCGCGCCAACGCGGTCAGATCACCGCCGGCGGACAACTGCTCGCCTACTCGGTAGCCACCGACAACCGCTTCAAGTTCCTCCGGGTGTATCCGAATCCTTTTGCGGACGCACCGATTACCGGTTTCTACTCGCTGCGGTATTCCAGCACGGGCCTGGAACGCGCCGAGGACCCGGTGCTCAACGGCTCCGACCAACGGCTGTTCGGCCGCCGGCTGGCCGACTTCTTCACCGGGCGCGACCCGCGCGGTGGAAACGTCGACACCACCATCAGCCCGCGTGTGCAGCAGGCCGGCTGGGATGCAATACAGCAGGGCTGCGGCGGTCCGTGCAAAGGCGCCGTCCTCGCGCTGGAACCGTCGACGGGCAAGATCCTGGCGCTGGTGTCATCGCCGTCCTACGACCCCAACCTATTGGCGTCGCACAACGCCGACGAACAGTCGCAGGCCTGGCAGCGCCTGCGTGACGACCCGGCGTCCCCGCTGACCGACCGCGCCATCTCGGAGACTTACCCGCCCGGCTCGACGTTCAAGGTGATCACCACCGCTGCTGCCCTGCAGGCCGGCGTGACCGAAGACGACCGGCTCACCTCGGCGCCGACGATTCCGCTGCCCGACAGCACCGCGGTCCTACAGAACTTCGGCGGTACACCGTGCGGCACCGAGGCGACGGTGTCGCTGCGTGAGGCATTCGCCCATTCCTGCAACACCGCGTTCGTGGAGCTGGGCATTGCCACCGGTGTCGACGCCCTGCGCAGCACCGCCCAGGGTTTCGGGTTCGACAACGCCCCGGACCCCATCCCGCTGCAGGTCGCCGAATCGACCGTCGGCCCGATTCCCGACGCCGCCGCGCTGGGAATGTCGAGTATCGGCCAGAAGGACGTCGCGCTGACCCCGCTGCAGAACGCGATGGTGGCCGCGACCATCGCCAATGCCGGGGTCACCATGCAGCCCTACCTGGTCAACAGTCTGCAAGGGCCCGACCTGGCTAACATCGGCAGCACCGCCCCGCATGAGCAGCGCCGTGCAGTTTCACCGCAGGTCGCGGCTAAGCTAACAGAATTGATGGTCGGCGCCGAGACAGTCACACAGCAGAAAGGGGCCATCCCCGGCGTGCAGATCGCATCCAAGACCGGTACCGCTGAGCACGGCACCGACCCGCGCAACACTCCGCCGCATGCGTGGTATATCGCCTTCGCACCGGCGCATACGCCGAAAGTGGCAGTCGCGGTACTGGTAGAGGACGGCGCCGACCGGCTATCCGCGACCGGTGGCGCCCTCGCCGCGCCGATCGGCCGGGCCGTGATCGAGGCTGCGCTGCAGGGAGGACCATGACCGCGCGAGTAGGTGTGACGCTGTCTGGCCGGTATCGCCTGCAGCGGCTCATCGCCACCGGCGGCATGGGCCAAGTGTGGGAGGCCGTGGACAGCAGGCTGGGCCGCCGTGTCGCGGTCAAGGTGCTCAAACAGGAGTTCTCCCAGGACCCCGAATTCCTCGAGCGGTTCCGCAACGAAGCGCGCACCACCGCGATGCTCAACCACCCGGGCATCGCCAGCGTGCACGACTACGGCGAAACCACAATGAACGGCGAGGGTCGCACCGCGTACCTGGTGATGGAGCTGGTCAACGGCGAGCCGCTCAACTCGGTGCTCAAACGCACCGGCAAGCTGTCGCTGCGACACGCCTTGGACATGCTCGAGCAGACCGGGCGCGCCCTGCAGGTCGCGCACGCGGCCGGGCTGGTGCACCGCGACGTCAAGCCCGGCAACATCTTGATCACCCCGACGGGCCAGGTGAAGATCACCGACTTCGGTATCGCCAAGGCCGTCGACGCCGCCCCGGTCACTCAAACGGGCATGGTGATGGGCACCGCCCAATACATCGCGCCCGAGCAGGCGCTCGGGCACGAAGCAACACCTGCCAGCGACGTCTATTCGCTGGGAGTCGTTGGCTACGAATCTGTTTCCGGCAGGCGGCCCTTCACCGGTGACGGCGCGCTGACGGTGGCGATGAAGCACATCAAAGAGCCGCCGCCGCCGCTGCCCAGCGAAGTGCCCCCCAACGTGCGGGAGCTCATCGAGATCACCCTCGTCAAGAACCCGCAGCTTCGCTACAAAAGCGGGGGACCGTTCGCCGACGCCGTCGCCGCGGTGCGTGCTGGCCGTAGGCCTCCGCGACCGAACCAAACCGGCCGGGCCACCCCAGCGGCCATTCCTTCGAGTGCCCCATCCCGGGTCGCCGCCAATCCCACCGGCCGCGCGCCCGCCGCCCGTCGACCACGGCCGGCGACGACAGGGCACCGTCCGCCACCGCCGCGACGCACCTTCTCTTCCGGTCAGCGCGCGCTGCTATGGGCAGCCGGAGTGCTGGGAGCGCTGGCGATCATCATCGCGGTGCTGATCGTGATCAATTCCCACAACGAGAACATGCAGCCCCAACAGTCCACCCCGACGGTCACTGACACCGGGACCGCGCCCAGCAGCAGCGGCTCGGCCCCCGCGACGCCGTCCGATTGGACGGATCGGGGGCCGACAGGTAATCCTGGACGGCAGAGCAAGCAGGTCCAATTCAGCCGGGCAATCCAAGCCAGCGGGGCCGCCCCGCTCACGCACGCACCAGCCCGCGTTGGCGGCCCTACCTGAGATACGGCAATGACTACCCCTCAGCACCTGTCTGACCGCTACGAGCTGGGCGAAATCCTCGGTTTCGGCGGCATGTCCGAGGTACACCTCGCCCGCGACGTGCGGTTACATCGCGACGTGGCGGTCAAAGTGTTGCGCGCCGACCTCGCCCGCGACCCAAGCTTCTACCTACGCTTCCGGCGCGAGGCGCAAAACGCCGCCGCGCTGAACCACCCGGCCATCGTCGCGGTGTACGACACAGGCGAAGCGGAAACCCCGGCCGGCCCGCTGCCCTACATCGTCATGGAGTATGTCGACGGGGTGACGCTGCGCGACATCGTGCACACTGAGGGCCCGATGTCGCCGCAACGCGCTATCGAAGTCATCGCCGACGCCTGCCAGGCGCTCAACTTCTCACACCAGCACGGCATCATCCACCGCGACGTCAAGCCGGCGAACATCATGATCAGCAAGACCGGTGCGGTCAAGGTGATGGACTTCGGTATCGCCAGGGCGCTCGCCGATAGCGGCAATAGCGTCACGCAGACCGCGGCGGTGATCGGGACAGCGCAGTACCTGTCGCCCGAGCAAGCTCGCGGCGACGCCGTCGACGCCCGCTCCGATGTCTACTCGTTGGGCTGTGTTCTCTACGAAGTCCTTACCGGCGAGCCGCCTTTCGTCGGTGACTCGCCGGTCGCGGTCGCCTACCAGCATGTGCGGGAAGACCCGATTCCGCCATCGCAACGCCATGAGGGCATCTCGGCGGACCTTGACGCTGTCGTGCTCAAGGCGCTGGCCAAAAACCCTGACAACCGCTATCAGACTGCTGCCGAAATGCGCGCGGATCTGATTCGGGTGCACAACGGTGAGCCGCCCGAAGCGCCGAAGGTCCTCACCGCCGCGGAGCGGACTTCGCTGCTGGCGTCGACACCGCCGGCCGGCCGGGGCGGACCGCACACCGATCCGCTACCGCGCCAGCAGCTCGACTTCCCGCGAGAACGCAATGCCGGCTCAGTGGGGCGCTGGCTGATCGCAGTAGCCGTGCTGGCGGTGTTGACGGTGGTGGTGACCATCCTGATCAACACGTTTGGCGGCAACACGCGCAGCGTTCAGGTGCCCGATGTGCACGGTCAGGTTTCCGCCGATGCGATCGCCGCGCTGCAAAACCGCGGCTTCAAGACCCGCACCCAGCAAAAGCCCGATTCGACCGTGCCGCCCGACCATGTGATCGGCACTGAGCCGACCGCCAACGCGTCGGTGGGCGCGGGCGAAGAGATCACCGTCAACGTGTCAACAGGGCCTGAGCAGCGTGAGGTGCCGGACGTGTCCTCGCTGAGCTACGCCGATGCGGTCCAGAAGCTGACGGCCGCCGGGTTCGGCCGGTTCAAGCAGGTCAGTTCGCCGTCGACTCCGGAACTGAAAGGCCGTGTGGTCGGCACCAACCCCCCGGCCAACCAGACGTCGGCCATCACCAATGTGATCACCATCGTCGTCGGGTCGGGGCCGGCGACCAAGGAAGTGCCCAACGTGACCGGCCAAACCGTTGACCTCGCGCAGAAGAACCTCACCGTCTACGGGTTCACCAAGTTCAGCCAGGCTGCGGTGGACAGCCCACGGCCAGCCGGGGAGGTGATCGCCACCAATCCGCCTGCAGGCGCAACGGTTTCGGTGGACTCGGTGATCGAGTTACAGGTTTCAAGAGGCAACCAGTTTGTGATGCCCGACTTGTCGGGGCTGTTCTGGACCGACGCCGAACCGCAGCTACGCGCGCTGGGGTGGACGGGTGTGCTGGTCAAGGGCGCCGATGTGGATGCCGGCGGCGACAAGCACAACCGGGTGGTCTATCAGAGCCCGGCGCCGGGCCAGGGCGTGAATAAAGACGGCGCCATCACGCTGAAGTTCGGTCAGTAGCGGCCAGCGGCCGCACGGTAGCGGCGATTTCGCTTTCCAGTCGACGCACTAATCCGTCGTCGAGGCGTTGCCCGCAATAGGCCAGCCAATTGGCCAACATCCGATGTCCGCCCTCGGTCAGGATGGACTCCGGGTGGAACTGCACACCATGGATCGGCAGCTCGGTGTGCTGCACGCCCATAATCACCCCGCTGCGGGTGCGGGCCGTCACCTCGAGCACGGGCGGCAACGTTTCCGGCACTATGGTCAGCGAGTGGTAGCGGGTCGCGGTGAATGGATCCGGAAGCCCTTGCAGCACGCCGGTGTTCGTGTGGAAGACGCTACTGGTTTTGCCGTGCAGCAGTTCGGGCGCACGGTCGACGGTGGCCCCGAATGCCACACCGATCGCCTGATGGCCAAGGCATACGCCCAGTAGCGGAGTGCGCGTGGCGGCGCAGGCACCGACTAGTCCGATCGACGCACCGGCACGCTCGGGTGTGCCCGGACCGGGGCTGAGCAGCACCCCGTCGAAGTCAGCGGCAACAGTACCGTCATCGGCCAGCCTGGCATCGTCGTTGCGCCATACCTCAGCCTCGACGCCGAGCTGGCCAAGGTACTGCACCAGGTTGAACACGAAACTGTCGTAGTTGTCGACGACCAAGATCCGCACCGTGTCAGCCTAGCGTTCGCCCTGCTGGCGGCTTTTGCTCAGTAGCCCAGTGGGCCGGCGGGCTTAGCGACGTGCATGCGCACCGGTTCGCTGTGCCCGACGACCCTCACATCGGATTTGACCTGCTCGTCGTAGCCGAGGCCGAAGCGAACCACATACTGCTTGTAAAGAGTGACCAGGGGAGCGGCAGCCAGCGCGGCCTGCATGGCGGCCGCATCGCCGATCGCGGTGATCGTGTAGGGCGGACTATAGGTGCGCCCGTTGAGCAGCAGCGTGTTTCCGACACAGCGCGGTGCTGAGGTGGCGATGATGCGTTGATCCTGCATCTGGATCGCCTCCGCGCCGGCGCTCCACAACGCATTGAGCACCGCCTGGATGTCCTGCTGGTGCACCACCAAGTCGTCGGGGGACGCATCGCGCGGGAAGCGGCCGTTAGCATCGCGCTGGGCGTCGCTGAGGGTCACCACCAGAGCGGGCCCGTGGACGGGATCCAGGCCGGCCTCGCCGGCAAGTTGAGCCGAGCGAGCCTGCATGGCCGCCAACGCGGTGTCCGCAGACCGGCCATGCGTGGAGTCGATCCTGGCGGACAGCCCGTCTCGCTCGGCGGTAAGCCGGTCCACCGACGCTTGCTCTTCGCGAACCAGGTCGACCAGGCGCGGTGCATCGCTACGGCGGATCTCGCCCCCGGCCGAGACGCCGTGGGTGGCGGCCAGTAGCAGGCCGGCCAGCAAGCACACCAGCGGCACACCGAACCGCCACGGTGAACGGGGCTGGACCGGGCTAGTCATCGGCTCTCCGTTCTCTGGACCGCGTGTGCGTTAATCTCGTAGCCGAACAATGCTCGCGGCTTTCAGTCGTATCGTCACACCCGCAGCTCCGAGGTATCAATGCCCAAGTCGAAGGTCCGCAAGAAGAACGACTTCACCGTCGGTGCGGTGAGCCGTACGCCGGTCAAGGTCAAGGCCGGGCCATCCAGTGCGTGGTTCGTCGCATTGTTTGTGGGCCTGATGCTGATCGGGCTGATCTGGCTGATGGTGTTCCAACTGGCCGCCGCCGGCTCGACGGCACCGACCGCGCTGAACTGGATGTCAGAGCTGGGGCCGTGGAACTACGCGATCGCCTTTGCTTTCATGATCACCGGGCTGTTGCTCACAATGCGATGGCACTGAGTAACCGGTACGCCATGTTGAATTCATCTTGGGTGGCGATCGTTACTGGGCTGGCAACTCCGCCGCCACCCAATCACACCGATGTGATTCATCCCCATTGTTGATAGCGCTTGTGGATAACTACATCGGCGGTGGTGAGAGGGTCTAGGGGACTCGTGCAGCAAACTGAATGGGCGCCGCGTACGGCTGGAATCGCTGGTTGTGGTGTCGCCGGGGTCCTGATGGCTATCGGTTGTGTGATACTGGTCACAGACCTGCCGGGCAGGATATTCACAGGTATTGCCGCAGCGGGTCTGATCTTGTTTGCGGTCGTCTCCTGGCGCGCCCGCCCGCGGCTGGCAATCGCCCCCGACGGCCTCGTCGTCCGTGGCTGGTGGCGAACGCAGTTATTGGGCCGCCCCCAGGTCAAGATCATCCGGATCGTGGAGTTCCGTCGCATCGGGCGCAAACTCCGGCTTCTCGAGATCGAGACGATCGACGACCGGTTGCGGATTTTCTCCCGCTGGGATCTGGGCACCGACCCCTTGGAGGTCCTCGACGCGCTGACTGATGCCGGTTACGCCGGACCGGACGTCACCTGAGCCGCGTCACGCGATGGTGACCGATTCGATAACGACCGCCTCGGTCGGCCGGTCGTTGCCGTCAGTGGCGGTGTTGGCGATCGCGTCGACAACCTTCTGAGACTCTGGATCGACCACTTCACCGAAGATGGTGTGCCGCCGGTTCAGGTGCGGTGTGCGGTCGACGGTGATGAAGAACTGCGAGCCGTTGGTGCCGGGGCCGGCGTTGGCCAT
>NZ_CAXUCH010000095.1:12022-15610 GCF_964249325.1 uncultured Mycobacterium sp.
GCCGGTCGAACTGCAACTCGGGGTGAAACTCGTCGGCGAACTTGTAGCCCGGACCGCCACGACCGGTGCCGGTCGGGTCGCCGCCCTGGATCATGAATCCCTTGATCACCCGGTGGAAGACCGCCCCGTCGTAGAACGGGCCCGATGTGCCGCCGGATGCGTTCTGGCTCGAGTACTCCTTGGTGCCTTGCGCCAGACCCACGAAGTTGGCGACGGTTTTGGGAGCGTGATTGCCGAACAAGGCGATTTTGATGTCACCACGGTTGGTGTGCAGGGTGGCCGTGGCGGTCTGAATGGGACTGGTAGTCACGACATCGGAGTCTGCCATTTGCGTTCGGCGCAGCCGCACCGGGTCCCACATGCCCCGGCCACACCGTCACGCCACGCGCAGCGGACCTCATTCGCCGCGCGGGCGCCGCGATGGTGGCAGGCTGAGGAGGTTGGGACGCACGGTCGACGGAAAGGGGCGTGATGAGCCTGAAGACGGCAACCCGGTTGACCCCGCGACAACGGCTGACCCGCGGCCTGACATACACGGCGGTCGGGCCGGTAGATGTCACCCGCGGTGTCGTCGGGCTGGGCTTCCATTCCGCTCAGGCGGGCGCGGCCAATCTGCGCAGGCGTTACCGCGAGGGCAGGCTGGCGCGTGAACTGGCAACCGCCCAAGAGGCCATCGCGCAAGAACTGGCCGCCGCTCAACAGGTGGTGTCCGGGCTGCCCGCGGCCCTGCAGCAGGCCCGCCGGTCTCAGCGCCGCAGCAGGCGCCCCTGGCTGATCGCGGGGATCGCCGCGGCCGCCGGGCTCGCCGCGGGGGCGGTGGCGTTCTCGGTGATTCGCCGCTCGTCGCGCTCGGAGCCGTCGCCGCGCCCGCCGAGCGTAGACGTGCAACCCAGGCCGTGATCGGCCGTTAGCAATGTCGTCGATCGGTTGTTTTGCACGGCTGAACGGTTCGTTATCCGGGAAGAATGCTTGGCGTTCGCGACGGCGCCGAAACCTGGGCTAGGCAAGAAGCGCGTGCTCGACCGCTCAGTAGTTGTGGCAGGTGTTGAAGGCTTGCAGGATAAATGGATAGTTCTGTGCAGCGCCCGGTGCGCTCGCAACCTGCTGGGCCATCTGCATGCGTTGACTTGGAGGCGCGGCGAGGAACTGACGCAAAGCGGCGGAATTCTCCGGCGCTGAGTTGAATGCATCGGCAAATCCGGGATCTCCCGCGTTGATCGCCGACACTACCTGTGAATAACTGCAGGTTGAGTTGACCATCGGACCCAGATCAGGATCTGCGGACGCGACCGCGGCCCCGGCGGTCAACGACAATGCCAGACCGCCAACCGCGATACCCAGTCTGGTCAAAGTTAGCTTGGTCATTTCGTCTCCTCCCAACCGATTGCACCGACTCTAAGCGCCCAACTCAGACCATGTAGCCTTTGTCGACGATCTGAATTTTGACCCCCCATCCGCATCATCAACGCGGCCACAGGCGAGCTCCTCCGCCAGCTAACACTCGACCCCACCCGCGACTATCAACCCCGCGGCGTGCGCAGCGGCCGACCAAGAAAAAGCCCAAACCCTAAATGAGGGTTCAGGCTATTCCGATGTCTTGAGACATCACAAGTGTGGAGCCTAGGGTGTCTGAGTTCATGACATCGTTTCAGCTGTCTCGGGACATCGTTCACACCTGAAGACAAGGGTTGAGCGATGGGAATGCCGCAGCTGGTGGTCACGGCCGTGCTGGTCGAAGGGCGAACGAAAAGTGAGGTTGCACGCGAGTACGGGGTCTGTCGTCGGTGGGTGATTACCCTCGTCCAGCGCTACTTGGCCGAGGGCGACGCGGGCCTGCGACCACGCCCACGACGACCGCTTCGCAGCCCCAACCGCACCGCCAAAGACATCGAAGACGAGGTCATCGCGTTACGCAAGGAACTGGAGCGCGATGGGCATGAGGCCGGTGCGGCCACGATCGCGTTTCACCTTCAGCGACGCCACGGTGTCAGCCCCGCGGTGTCCACGATCTGGCGGATCCTGTCAGCCAGAGGCTTCGTCACCCCCCAGCCGCACAAACGCCCCAAAAGCAGCTACATCCGCTTCGCCGCCGAGCAGCCCAACCAACGCTGGCAACTCGACATCACCCATTGGCAACTAGCCGACCGTAGCGATGTCGAGATTCTCAACATCCTCGACGACCACTCCCGGCTGTGCCTTGGCAGCGATACCCTACCGGTGTTCAAGGCCCGCGACGTCAATAACAGCTTCACCAAAGCCGTTGCCGCCTACGGCAATCCGGCCAGCCTGCTCAGCGACAACGGGGCGGTTTTCACCGGCCGCTACCGCGGCACTGGACGAGTCGCCCTCGAAGTCACCCTGCATGCTCGCGGCATCAGCTTTGCCCACTGCCGCCCGTATCACCCGCAGACCTGCGGCAAGGTCGAACGCTTTCACCAAACCCTCAAAAAATGGCTCACCCACCAACCCCCCGCCCACACCGTCGCCCAGCTACAGACCCAGCTCGACACCTTTCGCACCTACTACAACACCGTGCGCCCGCACCGCGCACTGGGCCGTCACACCCCACAACGGGCCTACCTCGCCCGACCCAAAGCAACCCCAACCGGCACCCCACTGCACGCCGGCGCCTACCGCATCCGCCACGACCGCATCGACAGCAACGGCAAGCTCACCCTGCGCCACAACATCCGCCTGCACCACCTCGGCATGGGCCGCCGCTACGCCGGCACCAACGTCTTGATCCTCGTCCACGACCTACACATCCGGGTCGCGACCACCGACGGCCAACTACTACGAGAACTTCACCTCGACCCGACCCGGGACTACCAACCACAAACAAAACCGTGAACGATGTCCCAAGACACATGTGCACGCTGTCCCGAGACATCGCAGTGTGGAGCCTAGGGGATTCGAACCCCTGACTTCTGCCTTGCAAAGGCAGCGCTCTACCAACTGAGCTAAGGCCCCGGGTCGTGACCCGCGGTGTGGTCAGCGGCCACGTGCCATACCTCGACGCGGCGTCGGGATCGCATTACCGCCCCCGCCACGGTGATCGCGGTGAGCAGCAGCGTAAGTCGCACGGCGCGTCGTGGAGAACACATGGTGGTGGGCCTAGGAGGACTCGAACCTCCGACCTCTTCGTTATCAGCGAAGCGCTCTAACCGCCTGAGCTATAGGCCCGTACCCGAGTACGGCCGAGCGCCGAGATTACCGCAATCGGCGCCCACGCCCCAAAACACTAATCCCGGTCTGCCAGCGTCACCTCGATGCCGCCGATCAGGTCCGTCGTCAGGTTGTAGATGAACGCGCCGATCGTTGCCCCCGCTGTCAGCAACACGATGTTGACCAGCCCGATTAGCACCGCGCCGCCGAAGATTGTCCCGCCGGAGACCAGCTCGCCCGTACTGCCGCCGTTGGCGTTGGTGAGCAGGTCGCCGACGTTGCTGTTGAGCTTGCTCCACACACCCATGCCGCCCAGTACCAGGTAGAGGAACGCCACTGCGATCATCCAGACAAAGAACAGCGCCACCGACAAAACCAGCGACACCTTTAACGTGCTCCACGGATCGATGCGGCGGATTTGCA
>NZ_CAXUCH010000096.1:0-2942 GCF_964249325.1 uncultured Mycobacterium sp.
CTATGGACATCATCGGCTCTATCGCGCCCCTGCTTAGTGTTTTGCCTGGACCGCTGCTGGAGAACATCACGGGCTCGGTGATCGCCGCCGACGTGCAGGCCAGCAATGTGCCCGTCTACCAAGGGGATACCTACATCGCCGGCGCGAAGATACTGCGGCAGTACGGAATTGGCCCGCTGCCAGGCATTGCCATGATGGTCGTGTTGGTATCCCGGGGTGGGTTCTGCACGGTAACTGCGCGCTACGACCGGGCCGCAGTTCGACACGAGGCATTGTTCGCTCAGTGCCTGCTGGAGGGTTTCGACGAGATCCTGGCGCTGGCCGGCGAACCCGCGCCGCGCGCGGTGCCGGCATCGTTTACTGCGCAGGCAAGCGCTTGGCCGTCTCGATCGGTGTCTGGCTCATGACCCGCGCCCGCGACGATGCAGAGCCAAGCGATGGGAGGAGCGGCGCCACATGACGGACGAAACCCGCACGTCGGGTGACCTCCGGTTGCCCGGTTCGGTCGCCGAAATCATGGCCAGCTCGCCCGGCCCCAAGGTCGGTGCATTCTTCGACCTGGACGGCACCTTGGTGGCCGGATTCACCGGCGTCATCCTCACCCAGGAGCAATTCCGGCGCCGCGAGATGGGCGTCGGCGAGCTGATCACGATGATCCAGGCCGGCCTGAACCACCAGCTCGGTCGCATCGAGTTCGAAGAGCTCATCACCAAAGCCGCTTGGGTGCTTCGCGGACGGGCGCTCAGCGATATGGAGGAGATCGGCGAGCGGCTGTTCGCGCAAAAGATCGAGTCTCGCATCTATCCGGAAATGCGCGAGCTGGTACGGGCCCACCTCGCGCGCGGCCACACCGTGGTGCTCAGTTCCTCGGCGCTGACGATCCAGGTCGACCCGGTGGCCCGCTTCCTCGGAATCCCCAACACCCTTACCAACAAATTCGAGGTCGACGAGAACGGAGTCCTGACCGGCGGCGTCGTCAAGCCCATCCTGTGGGGTCCCGGTAAGGCTGCAGCGGTACAGAAATTCGCTGCCGAGCACGACATCGACCTCAGCAAGAGTTACTTCTACGCCGACGGTGACGAAGACGTCGCCTTGATGTATTTGGTCGGAAACCCCCGGCCCACCAACCCCGAAGGGAAGATGGCGGCTGTGGCTCGGCGCCGTGGCTGGCCAATCTTGCGGTTCACCAGCCGTGGCGGTGGAGGCATTGTCGGGCAACTGCGGACGCTCATCGGCGTCGGGTCGATGGTTCCCGTCGCGTCAGTCGCGGTGGGGCTGGGTTTGCTGACCCGTAACCGCCGCCGTGGGGTGAACTTCTTCACCTCCACCTGGTCACAGCTGCTGCTGGCCGCCAGCGGTGTGCACCTCAACGTCATCGGTGAGGAGAACCTGACCGCACAGCGTCCGGCGGTGTTTATCTTCAACCACCGCAACCAGGCCGACCCGGTCATCACGGCCGCGCTGATCCGCGACAACTGGGTTGCGGTAGGCAAAAAGGAATTGAAGAACGACCCGATCATGGGCACGCTCGGCAGATTGCTTGAGGCCGTATTCATCGACCGGGACGATCCTGCCGCCGCGGTGGAGTCACTGCACCAGGTTGAAGAGCGCGCGAAAAAAGGACTTTCGATCATGATCGCCCCGGAAGGTACCCGGGTGGACACCACGGAGGTGGGCCCGTTCAAGAAAGGGCCTTTCCGCATCGCGATGGCAGCCGGTATCCCGATCGTGCCGATCGTGATCCGCAACGCCGAGATCATCGCCGCCCGCAACTCCACCACGATGAATCCGGGCACGGTTGATGTCGCGGTGTTTCCGCCGATCCCGGTGGACGACTGGACAATTGATGAGCTTCCGGACCGCATCGCCGAAGTGCGCCAACTGTATCTGGACACCTTGGCCAACTGGCCGGTCGACGAGCTGCCCGAGGTCGCAGTCTACAAGCGCGCCAACAAGAGGCCAGCGGCCAAGGCCCCCAAGCCGGCCAAGGCGGGGGCTAGGGTCACCCAACCGAAAACACAAGTGGCCCAACCTAATTCGCAGGCCCGCGGCGCGACGACACCACCCGGCCGGCGCCAAACAGCTGAGGCTCAACCGCGGACAGCTCGGCCGAAAGGACGACCGTGATGACATCGGCTGCCGACACCGGCACATTTACCACAACCGAAGACACGTTGGTGTTGGCGTCGGTGTCCTCATCCGTCGAGGGTGAATTGCTGAAGGAATGGCTGGATCGCCAGCGGGAGCGGTACCCCGAGACCAAGATCGACGTGCTGCCGCTGCCGCCCCGAAATCCACCGCCAGCGACCCTGGCCCAACTCGTCGAGCAGCTCGAGGTCGACGAGGATCGGTCGATTGTGCCGGTGCGGGTGTTCTGGCTACCGCCGGCGGAGGGCGGTCCGCTGAGCAAAGTGGCCGGGCTGGTGCCCGGTTGGGACCCCTACCACCCAAGTGAGCGTCAGCAACGACGGATTCTGCGCAGCGATCCCCGAAGGGCTCGTGTGCTGGCGGGCGAGTCGGCCAAGGTGTCAGAACTTCGTCAACAGTGGCGCGACACCACCGTTGGTGACAATCCCCGCGACTTCGCCCATTTCGTTACCCGTCGCGCCATTTTGGCGATGGAGCGCGTCGCCTATCGGCTACTGGGTCCGGAGTACAAGTCGCCGCGGCTGGTGAAGCCAGAAATGTTGGCGTCAGCCCGTTTTCGGGCCGGCCTGGAGAAAATCCCCGGCGCCACCCTCGAGGAGGCCGGCAAGATCCTCGACGAGATGGCTACCGGGTGGAGTCGGGTCTCCGTCGACATCTCCGGCGCCCTTGGCAGGCTGCTGATTCGCGGGTTCGATCCGGAAGTCGACTACGACCAGTATCAGGTCGCGGCGCTGCGCACAGCGCTTCAGTCCCATCCCGCCGTGCTGCTGTGGTCACACCGGTCGAACCTCGAC
>NZ_CAXUCH010000096.1:2952-11104 GCF_964249325.1 uncultured Mycobacterium sp.
TGCTGACAGTTGCGCTGCAGGAGAACGGCTTGCCGAGGGCCCATGTGTTCGGCGGGATCAACATGGCGTTCGGGTTCATGGGACCGCTGATGCGCCGCTCGGGTGTCATCTTCATCCGGCGCAAGATCGGCGATGATCAGCTGTATAAATACGTGCTCAAACAATACGTCGGCTACCTCGTCGAAAAACGGTTCAATTTGAGCTGGTCCATCGAGGGCACCAGATCGCGCACCGGAAAAATGTTGCCGCCCAAGATGGGTCTGATGAGCTATGTGGCCGACGCTTATCTGGAAGGCCGCAGCGAGGATATCCTGCTGCAGCCGATCTCGATCAGCTTCGACCAACTGCATGAGATCGCCGAGTACGCCGCTTACGCCCGCGGCGCAGAGAAAAGACCCGAGGGTGTTGGCTGGCTGTACAACTACATCAAATCCCAAGGCGAACGCAACTACGGCAAGATCTACGTCCGCTTCCCGGCAGCGGTTTCAATGCGCGAGTGCCTGGGTCCTCCCAACGGCCCGATAGCTGAGGATCACGCCACCAAAAGGCTTGCCCTGCAAAAGATGACGTTTGAGGTAGCTTGGCGGATCCTGCAGGCGACACCGGTGAACGCGACCGGGCTGGTGTCGGCCCTGCTGCTCACCACCCATGGGTTGGCGTTGACACTCGGCCAGCTGCACCGAACGCTGCAAGATTCGCTGGACTATTTGGAACGCAAACACACCCCGATGTCGACGAGTGCGCTGCGGCTGCGAACGCCGGAGGGTGTGCGGGCGGCAGTGGATGCACTGTCCAACGGCCATCCGGTCACCCGAGTCGACGGCGGACGTGAACCCGTGTGGCGCATTGCGCCGGAGCATGAGCACGCGGCAGCCTTTTATCGCAATTCGGTGATACACGCATTCCTGGAGACCTCGATCGTCGAACTCGCGCTCGCGCATTCCCGTCATGCCGAGGGGGATCGGCTACAGGCGTTCTGGGATCAGACGATGCGGCTTCGTGACTTGCTGAAATTCGACTTCTACTTTGCTGATTCCGCGTCGTTTCGGGCCAACATCGCCGAAGAGATGGCGTGGCACCAGGATTGGGAGGCTCAGGTCGCGGCGGGCGGTGACGAGATCGATGCGATCTTGTATGCGAAGCGACCGCTGATATCAGATGCCATGCTGCGGGTGTTTTTTGAGTCGTACGAGATCGTCGCCGACGTATTGCGTGATGCGCCAGCGGAGATCGGCGCTAACGAGTTGACGCAGCTAGCTCTGGGCGTCGGACGTCAATACGTCGCCCAGGGACGAGTCAGCGGCAGCGAACCGGTGTCTACCCTGCTGTTCGCGACCGCGCGCCAAGTCGCCGCCGACCAGCACCTGCTTGAACCCGCACCGGATCTCGCTGAACGCCGGACCGCATTCCGGCAGGAGCTGCGGGATATCCTGCGTGACTTCGACCACGTCGCGCAGCTTGCGCGCAACCGCTTCATCGCTCGCGAGATCGAGGCTCGGCAGGCGCAGCAGGCGGGTAGGCGAACGCGCTGACACGGTCCTGGGGATTCGGCCCGGACGTGCACCATACGCTGTACCTATGACGGGTGCCCTGCAGCCGGGCCGGCGGCGCGTGGTGGGGCCGCTCCTCATCGGGGTTGCGGTGCTGGCTGGCTGCACTGCCGCGGGAATCGCGGCGTTGTCGCTTGCTGCGGCGCTGACTGCCACCGGGCTGCCCGATCCGGGGCCGGTGACCACCCTGGGGCTGCCCTTCGTGCGGGCGGCCGGTGAGGTGGCGGCGGTGCTGGCTGTCGGATCGTTTCTGTTCGCCACATTCTTTGTGCCGCCGCAACACAACGGCGTGCTCGACGTCGCTGGCTACCGTGCACTTCGCCTCGGCACGGTGGCCTCGGCGGCGTGGGCGGTGTGTGCCGCGTTGCTGGTGCCGCTGACGATTTCGGATGTCTCGGGTCAACCGGTCGCCCAGCATCTCAACCCGGCGGCGTTGTGGTCATTGGCGAGCCTGATCAACACCGCAGCCGCATGGCGATGGACCGCGTGCCTGGCGGCAGCGGTGATGCTGGCGAGTCTGACAGTGCTGCGCTGGTCATGGACGCCGCTGCTGCTGGTCGGCTCGGTGGTGACGTTAGTTCCGCTCGGGTTAACCGGGCATTCGTCGGCCGGCGGTTCGCATGACCTAGCTACCAACAGTCTGCTGATCCACCTCGTCGCTGCCAGTCTGTGGGCCGGCGGACTGCTGGCCTTGCTGGTGCATGCGATCTGCGGCAGCGAACATGCCGACCTGGCGGCGCGGCGGTTCTCCGCCGTCGCGTTGTGGTGTTTTGTCGCGATGGTGCTCAGCGGTGTAGTCAACGCTCTGGTGCGGATACTGCCGTCCGACGTGCTGACCACCGCTTACGGCCGGCTAGTCATCGCGAAGGTCGTCGCCCTGTGCCTGCTCGGTGTGACCGGCTGGCGGCAGCGCCGTACCGGAGTTGCTGCGCTGCAAGCAGATCCGGGCGCGCGGCGTGCCCTGATCCGACTGGCGCTGATCGAGGCCGTCGTATTCGGCGTGACGTTCGGCGTTGCGGTGGGGTTGGGCCGTACACCACCGCCGCCGCCCCCGATCCTCAACCCCTCGGTTCCGGAAGTGAAGATCGGCTACGACTACGCCGGGCCGCCCACCGTGGCCCGCGTGCTGTTCGACTGGCGGTTCGACCTGATCTTCGGAACGGCGGCACTGGTATTCGCCGGGCTGTACGTCGCCGCGGTCCTGCGGTTGCGCCGCCGTGGCGACCGCTGGCCGCGGGGCCGCATAGTGGCGTGGCTGCTGGGCTGTTCGGTGATGCTGTTCGCGACGTCTTCGGGGGTGGGCCGCTATATGCCGGCCATGTTCAGCATGCATATGGCCGCCCACATGCTGCTGTCCATGCTGGCTCCAATCCTGCTGGTGCTGGGCGCTCCGGTCACCCTGGCACTGCGGGCGTTGCCGGCCGCAGGGCGCGACGAGCCACCGGGCATGCGCGAATGGCTGTTGGCCGCGCTGCATAGCCGGCTGTCCCAAGTCCTCACCAACCCGGTTGTGGCGACGCTGCTGTTCGTCTCCGGTTTCTACGGGCTGTACTTCGGCGGCATTTTCGACGCCGCGGCCGGCAGCCATTTCGGCCATCTACTGATGAACGTGCACTTTTTACTCAGCGGCTACCTCTTTTACTGGGTCGTGATCGGCATTGATCCGACGCCACGGCCGATCCCTCCGCTGGCCAAGGTGGCGGTGATGTTCGCCTCGTTGCCGCTGCACGCGTTCTTCGGCGTGGTGTTGATGAGCACGCGAAGCGTCCTCGGTGAAAGCTTTTACCGCTCATTGGGGCTGAGCTGGCACACTGATCTGCTCGGTGATCAGCGGCTGGGCGGCGCGATCGCGTGGGCGGCGGGCGAGATACCGCTGGTGATTGTCATGATCGCGTTGCTTGTGCAGTGGACCCGCAGCGATCGACGAACCGCCCAGCGGTTGGACCGGGCGGCCGAACGCGACGACGATGCGGAGCTGGCCGCCTACAACGCGATGCTCGCGGAGCTGGCCCGCCGCGACGCGTCCAGCCAGCGGTAAACCCCGCGCCGGGGCCTCTGCCCAGCCCAGTACACCTTTTGCCCGCCTATCAGCGATTCGCCTGGCGGACATGTCCGCAGCCGACGCCACCGCAGTTATCCACAACCGCGCCTTTCTCCACACACCGCACCCAGTTCCGGTCTAGGCCACTTCGGGTGTCGGCCGCCGGGAGCTGAATAGGACCAACACCGGCGGTGTCGCGTCACCGGGATTGCCCGCTCATCGACGAGCACCGCCTCTTCAGGAAAGGAATGAGCAATGTTCGAAACGTTTGTGACCGTGGTGGGAAACATCGTCAACGATCCCCAACGCCGCCAGGTCGGCGATCAGGAGGTGATGAAGTTCCGGGTCGCCAGCAATTCACGCCGACGCGGCACCGACGGCAAATGGGAAGCCGGCAACTCGCTGTTCGTCACCGTCAACTGCTGGGGCCGGCGCCTGGTCTCGGGGGTAGGCGCCTCGTTGGGTAAGGGCTCGCCGGTGATCGTGGCGGGCCACGTCTACACCAGCGAGTATGAGGACCGTGACGGCAATCGACGCTCGACGTTGGAGATGCGCGCTACTTCTGTCGGTCCCGACTTGTCGCGCTGCATTGCCCGGATCGAGAAGACGGTGCCGTCCGGCGTGGACGCCGCAACAGCGCCCTCAGCGGAAGCCAGCGCTGATTCAAGCGAGGATGACGCAGATCACTCCGACAGCGCGGAAGCCGTAGCCGAGGCCGAGAGCAGATTGCCGCTGTCGGCGTAGCTGCGTGCGCGGTGCCTAGGATGGTCGGCGAGCAATCTGCAAGACCAGAGAGGTAGCACCGCGGAATGGCTGAATTCATCTACACGATGAGGAAGGTCCGCAAGGCGCACGGCGACAAGGTCATCCTGGACGACGTCACGCTGAGCTTCCTGCCGGGAGCAAAGATCGGTGTCGTCGGCCCCAATGCGGCGGGCAAGTCGAGCGTCTTGCGGATCATGGCCGGATTGGACAAGCCCAACAACGGTGACGCTTTTCTGGCCGCCGGTGCCACGGTAGGCATCCTGGAGCAGGAGCCGCCGCTGAACGAGGAGAAGACGGTCCGCGGCAATGTGGAGGAAGGCTTGGGTGACCTCAAGGTCAAACTGGACCGGTTCAACGAGGTCGCCGAGCTCATGGCCACGGACTACTCCGATGAGCTGATGGAGGAAATGGGCCGGCTGCAAGAGGATCTCGATCACGCCGGCGCCTGGGACATCGACTCGCAGCTCGAGCAGGCGATGGACGCGCTGCGGTGCCCGCCGCCCGATGAACCGGTCACCCACCTGTCCGGGGGCGAGCGCCGCCGGGTGGCGCTGTGCAAGTTGCTGTTGTCCAAGCCAGACCTGCTGCTGCTCGACGAGCCCACCAACCATCTCGACGCCGAAAGCGTGCAGTGGCTCGAACAGCACCTGGCCGCCTACAACGGTGCGATTTTGGCCGTCACCCACGACCGCTACTTCCTCGACAACGTCGCGGAGTGGATCCTGGAACTCGACCGGGGCCGTGCCTATCCCTACGAGGGCAACTACTCCACCTACTTGGAGAAGAAGGCCGAGCGGCTGGCGGTGCAAGGCCGCAAGGACGCCAAGCTGCAGAAGCGGCTGCAAGAAGAGCTGGCCTGGGTGCGCTCGGGGGCCAAGGCCCGACAAGCCAAAAGCAAGGCCCGACTGCAGCGCTACGAAGAAATGGCCGCCGAGGCGGAGAAGACTCGCAAGCTCGACTTTGAAGAGATTCAGATCCCAGCCGGGCCACGGTTGGGCACGCTGGTGGTCGAGGTCGAGCACCTCGACAAGGGCTTCGAGGGACGCACCTTGATCAAGGACTTGTCCTTCAGCCTGCCCCGCAATGGCATCGTCGGCGTCATCGGCCCCAACGGGGTCGGCAAAACCACCCTATTCAAGACGATCGTCGGACTCGAGCCACCCGACAGCGGCACGGTCAAGATCGGCGAGAGCGTCAAGATCAGCTACGTCGACCAGGCCCGCGCCGGTATCGATCCCAAGAAAACGGTATGGGAAGTGGTCTCCGACGGGCTGGACTACATCGAGGTCGGTCACAACGAAATGCCTTCCCGGGCCTACGTGTCCGCATTCGGGTTCAAGGGCCCCGACCAACAGAAACCGGCGGGCGTGCTCTCCGGCGGAGAACGCAACAGGCTGAACTTGGCGCTGACGCTCAGGCAGGGCGGCAACCTGATCCTGCTGGACGAGCCGACCAACGACCTCGACGTCGAGACGTTGGGCTCTCTGGAAAACGCGCTGGTGAACTTCCCCGGCTGCGCCGTGGTGATCTCGCACGACCGCTGGTTCCTCGACCGCACCTGCACCCACATTTTGGCCTGGGAAGGGGACGCGGACAACGAGGCGAAATGGTTCTGGTTCGAAGGCAACTTCGGCGCCTACGAGGAAAACAAAATCGAACGGCTCGGCATCGAGGCCGCCCGACCGCACCGAGTGACTTACCGCCGGCTGACCCGCGACTAATGTCGGCTGCACCAGCGCTGGCCTGGGTGCTGAGGCAGGAGCAGGCGGCATGACGGTCGATCCACCGGCTACCGGCCTGCAAGGCGGCGTCGACTGGACGACCTTTACCCGCGACGAGGACGTCCCGGACTGGATCACGAAGGCCTACACCGACACCTACCGGGGTCCGCACGGCGACCAAACCGAACCCGAAGCACAGTCGGCCGAGGCGGGTCCCGTCGGGCAACCGCCGACGACGGCAGTGCTCACGCCCAGCCTGCTGAGCGCGCACTACCGGCTTGGCCGGCACCGCCCGGCCGGGGAAAGCCGCGTCGCGGTGTATACGGCCGACGACGCGGCCGGCTTCGGTCCCGCGCTACAGGTGATTACCGACCACGGAACCATGCTGATGGATTCCGTCACGGTGTTGCTGCATCGGCTCGGCGTCGCCTACCTGGCGATCATGAATCCGGTGTTCGAAGTGCGGCGCAGTTCCAGTGGAGACCTGCTGAGCGTCGAGCCGCGAAACGGTGGCACTGACAGCGTCGACGAGACGTGGATCCACGTCCAGCTCTCGCCGTCGGTCGACCAGAAAGCCCTCGCCGAAGCCGAACGCCTGTTACCGCGCGTGCTCGCCGATGTCCGCCAAGTCGCCGCGGACTCCGCCAAAATGATCGCCACGCTCAACGAGCTGGCCAACGACGTCGACGCTAACCTCGACGGCCACTACGAGGGGCCGGATAGACAAGACGTGGCCGCGCTACTGCGCTGGCTGGCCGACGGAAATTTCATGTTGCTGGGCTACCAACGCTGCCCGGTACATGACGGGCTCGCATCGCCGGACGAGTCGAGCAGTCTGGGCGTATTGCGCAAGCGCACCGATTCGCGACCCCAATTGACCGACAACGACAAGTTGCTGGTGCTGGTGCAGGCCACCGTTCCCAGCCATTTGCGTTACGGCGCTTACCCCTACATCGTGGTGATCCGCGAGAACAGCGAAGGAAGCATTGTCGAGCACCGCTTCATCGGGCTGTTCACCATTGCCGCCATGAACGCTAACGTTCTGGAGATCCCGATGATCTCGCGGCGGGTCAGAGAAGCGCTCACGATCGCCGACCGCGATCCCAGCCATCCCGGACAACTGCTGCTCGATGTTATCCAAACCGTGCCCCGCACCGAGCTATTTGCGCTAAGCGCCGAGCGGATGCTGAACATGGCGGAAGCCGTGGTGGACCTCGGCTCCCGACGCCGAACGTTGCTGTTCTTGCGCGCCGACCAACTCGAACACTTTGTGTCTTGCCTCGTCTTTCTGCCTCGGGACCGCTACACCACCGCCGTCCGACTGGAGATCGAGGACATCTTGGTGCACGAATTCGGCGGCGCCAGCCTGGAATTCACCGCTCGTGTCAGCGAATCACCGTGGGCTCTTTTGCATTTCGTGGTTCGCTTACCCGACGACTTTGGGCCACGCGGCGTGGACGCCTCTGAAGCCAACAGAATCCGGATCCAGGGGCTGCTCACCGAAGCCGCGCGTACGTGGGCCGACCGGCTGCTCGGCGCCGCCGCGACCGGGGCGGTCGGCCAACGCAAGGCCGAGCACTACGCGACCGCCTTCCCCGAGGCCTACAAACAGGTTGTCACTCCCGGCGACGCGATCACCGACATCGGCATCATGGAAGAGTTGACCGATGACTCGGTCAAGCTGGTGCTGTCGGAACAGGACTATGACGACACAGCCCGGCTGACTTGGTATCTGGGCGGGCGAACGGCCTCACTGAGTCAGCTGCTTCCGATGTTGCAATCCATGGGCGTGGTAGTGCTCGAGGAGCGGCCGTTTACGGTCACCCGACCCGACGGACTGACGGTCTGGATCTACCAGTTCAGGATCACGCCGCAGCCGACGGTCCCCCTGCCGGCGCCAGGCCCGGACCGGGAGGCGACGGCGCGGCGGTTCTGCGAGGCCGTCACCGCGATCTGGCAGGGCCGTGTCGAGATCGACCGGTTCAACGAGCTGGTGCTGCGTGCGGGGCTGACCTGGCAGCAAGTTACGGTATTACGCAGTTACGCCAAATATCTGCGGCAAGCGGGCTTCCCGT
>NZ_CAXUCH010000096.1:11114-15559 GCF_964249325.1 uncultured Mycobacterium sp.
CGTACAGCCAGTCGCACATCGAATCGATAGTCAACGAAAACCCGCACACGGCAGCGTCGTTGGTCGCGCTGTTCGAGGCGCTGTTCGATCCATGCCCCGCCGGCTCGCCAAAAAAGCGGGACGCACTAGCGGCCGTCGCCGCGGTGGCCGCGGATATCGACGCGCTGGTGAGCCTGGACACCGACCGTGTGCTGCGTGCATTCGCCTCGTTGATCCAGGCCACGCTGCGCACCAATTACTTTGTGACGCAAGAAGGGTCAGCCCGCAGCCGGGGTGTGCTGGCGCTGAAGCTGGACGCGCCGCTGGTCGACGAGCTGCCGCTGCCGCGACCCAAGTTCGAGATCTTCGTGTACTCCCCCCGCGTCGAAGGCGTGCATCTGCGATTCGGCCATGTGGCACGCGGCGGGCTGCGTTGGTCGGATCGTCGGGAAGATTTCCGCACCGAGATCCTTGGTCTGGTCAAGGCGCAAGCCGTCAAGAATGCTGTGATCGTGCCGGTCGGGGCCAAGGGCGGGTTCGTCGTCAAGCGGCCGCCGATGACCACCGGGAATGCCGCCACTGACCGCGACGCTATCCGCAATGAAGGCATTGCGTGCTACAAACTGTTCATCTCGGGCTTGCTCGACGTCACCGACAACGTGGACCACACCACCGGCGAGGTCAGCGCCCCGCCCGGCGTGGTGCGGCGCGACGGCGACGACGCCTACCTGGTGGTCGCTGCCGACAAGGGCACCGCCACGTTCTCCGACATCGCTAACGACGTCGCCAAGTCCTACGGGTTCTGGCTCGGTGACGCGTTCGCCTCCGGTGGATCGGTGGGCTATGACCACAAAGCGATGGGCATAACCGCCAGGGGCACTTGGGAAGCGGTCAAACGACATTTCCGCGAGATGGGCGTCGACACACAGACCGAGGACTTCACCGTGGTGGGTATCGGCGACATGAGCGGTGACGTGTTCGGCAACGGCATGCTGCTGTCCAAGCACATTCGGCTGTTGGCCGCCTTCGATCACCGTCACATCTTCTTGGACCCGCACCCAGACGCCGCACGGTCGTGGGAAGAACGGCGACGCTTATTCGAGATGCCCCGCTCCAGTTGGGACGACTACGGCAAGTCGCTGATCAGCGACGGCGGCGGCGTTTATAGCCGTGCGCACAAAGCCATTCCAATCAGTGACCAAGTGCGTGCCGCGCTGGGCATCGACGACGACATCAGCGAAATGACGCCGCCGAATCTGATTCGGGCCATTCTGCGCGCGCCGGTGGACCTGTTGTACAACGGCGGCATCGGGACCTACATCAAGGCTGAAACGGAGTCTGACGTCGACGTCGGCGACCGGGCCAACGACCCTGTGCGGGTCAACGCCACCCAGGTGCGGGTCAAAGTGATCGCCGAGGGCGGCAACCTCGGGGTCACTGCGCTGGGGCGTGTCGAGTTCGACTTGTGCGGGGGCCGGATCAACACCGACGCGCTGGACAACTCGGCCGGTGTGGACTGTTCTGACCACGAGGTCAACATCAAGATCCTGATCGATTCGCTGATCACGGCCGGCAAGGTCAATCCGGAAGACCGCACCCAACTGCTGGAGTCGATGACCGACGAGGTCGCCGAACTGGTGCTGACCGACAACGCCGACCAGAACGACTTGATGGGCACCAGCCGGGCCAACGCGGCCAGCCTGCTCAACGTGCATGAGCGGCAGATCAAGCAACTGGTCGCCGAACGTGGCCTGAGCCGCGAGCTCGAGGCGCTGCCATCGGATAAGGAGATTCACCGGCGTGCCGAGGCCGGCATTGGGCTCACCTCACCCGAACTCGCGACGTTGATGGCGCACGTGAAGCTGGCGCTCAAAGACGAGGTGTTGGCCACCGACCTCCTCGATCAGGAAGTCTTCGCCGCCCGATTGCCGGCCTACTTCCCGTCGGTGCTGCGCGAGCGCTTTCGCCAAGAGATCCGCACGCATCAGCTGCGCCGCGAGATCGTGACCACGATGCTGGTCAACGATCTTATCGATACAGCCGGCATCACCTATGCCTACCGAATCACCGAAGACGTTGGCGTCAAACCCGTTGATGCGGTGCGTACCTACGTGGCCACCGACGCCATCTTCGGGATAGAGAACTTATGGCGGCAGATCCGCGCGGCGCACATCCCCGTGGCGACATCGGACCGGATGACGTTGGACACCCGCCGGTTGATCGACCGCGCCGGACGCTGGCTGCTGAACTATCGTCCGCAGCCGCTGGCCGTGGGCGCCGAGATCAACCGATTCGCGAAAAAGGTGGAAACGCTGACGCCGCGAATGTCGGAGTGGTTGCGCGGTGACGACAAGGCCATCGTGGAAAAGGAAGCCCGGGAATTCGCCGCGCAAGGAGCGTCCAAGGAGCTGGCGTACAGGGTCGCCACCGGGCTCTACCGCTACAGCTTGCTCGACATCATCGACATTGCCGACATCGAGGACCGCGACCCAGCCGAGGTTGCCGACACCTACTTCGCGTTGATGGACCGTCTGGGAACTGACGGTCTGCTGACCGCCGTATCGGCGCTTCCCCGAGATGATCGGTGGCAGTCGCTAGCCCGCTTAGCGATTCGCGACGACATTTATGCCTCGCTGCGCGCGTTGTGCTTCGATGTGCTCGCAGTGGGGGAGCCCGACGAAAGCGGCGAAGAGAAGATCGCCGAATGGGAGCACACCAGCGCGTCCAGGGTAGAGCGGGCGCGCCGCACCCTCATAGAAATCTACGAGAGCGGGGAAAAAGACTTGGCGGCATTGTCGGTGGCGGCGCGTCAGATCCGGCGCATGACGCGTACCAGTGGACGAGGATCGTCCGGATGACTGACACCGGATTCGTCGCGGCTGTCCCGGTGCGGTGGTCGGACATCGACATGTACCAGCACGTCAACCACGCAACCATGGTGACAATCCTTGAAGAGGCCCGTATCCCGTTCTTGCGAGAGCCGTTCGAAACCGATATCACGACAATCGGTCTGCTGATAGCGGATGTGCGGGTCAGCTACAAAGGTCAGCTGCGCTTGGTGGATTCGCCTCTGCAGGTGACAATTTGGGTGAAGCGTTTACGCGCAGTCGATTTCACCCTCGGTTATGAGGTGCGGTCGATGCAGGTGGCGCCTAAGTCCAAGCCGGCCGTGGTCGCCGAGACGCAGTTGGCGGCAGTCCATATCAAAGAGCAGCGGTTGGTGCGCCTCTCGTCGCATCAACGGGAATACCTGCAGCGGTGGTCGCGCTAGCCGAGCGGGGACTGTGGGTCAACCCAGCTCACCGCAAAGACTTGGCCACGTTCGTCGACCGCGCGCTGCGCCTCGACGAGGCTGCTGTCATCCGTCTGCGGGCCCGCACCGGCGGGTTGTTGACGGCCTGGGTGGCCACCGGTTTCGACGTGTTGGCGAGCCGGGTGGTGGCCGGGACGGTGCGACCCGACGATTTGTCCGCCGGCGCAGACCAATTGGTCCGCGGGCTTGCGGCGATGGATAGCTCCGGCTATGTCGATCCGGGCTTGCCGATGGATTCTGCGTGGCGGGGGGCGTTGCCGCCGGAGTCAGGCTTCACGCATCTCGACGATGTACCGGCCCGGGTAATGCTGGACTTGGCGCAGCGCGGCGCGCGCCTGGCGAAGGATCACGGCAGCTCCCACGGTCCGCCGGTCTCATTGCTCGACCAGGAGGTTGTCGCGGTCAGCTCGGGTGATGTCAGCGTCGGGATACCGATGCGCTGTGTATTCGCCTTGACCGCAATGGGATTCCTGCCACAGTCTCCGGAGGCTGTCGACTCGGACGAGATCGTGCGGGTGCGGATTTTGCCCTTCTGGTTACGGATCGACGCTCGCTTCGGATCGGTGTATCGCCGTCGCGGCGACCCGGCGCTGGTATTGCGCTGAGAGCGTTTAGTCGGTCGGGACACTGCTATCGAGCGGTTTCCTAGATCGGCGAGGTCTAATATCAACGATCATTGCCCAGCCCTTGCAACTGGTGTCTCGCTGAGCGCCTGAAACCAGGCGAAGTGGTAGTTTGCCGCGTTTTTGTCCCCCTCGACGAGCGCGTCGATCGCGGCCACTAACTGCCAATTCCCCAGCACTGCTGCGTCAACACTCTCTGGGTAGGACTGGACTATCTCAGCCTCAGCGGTTTGCTGTTCGCCGCTTGGATCGGGGCTTTGCTCCCCGCGGTACTGGTTGGGACGCGAGTGAACATCACGTTCCCGCCGCACAACGGATCTTTGTGCGGGCGCTCTGCCGCGACCAAGCTCCGCACGGGGTGCATGCCAAAGCCTGACCGGTTTCGTCCCGTGGGGTGTTGTCGCGGCATTCGGTGGCGCGCCGCAGTGCGCGGTCGCCGCCGATTCCAGCGATCCGATGTAGACGAACATCGCGCCCCCTAGGCCCGTTTTCCGCACTGGTTGAGTGAAGGGACCTGGTTGCGGCGGGTT
>NZ_CAXUCH010000097.1:0-15557 GCF_964249325.1 uncultured Mycobacterium sp.
GACCAGGTGATTCCAGCTGAAGGTCCGACATACCTCCACTACGTGTACCGAAAACTCGTCGAAACGGGATGCCAGCAGAACCAGCTCCTCGGTGGTGCGCGCCGAGCCGGACACCGGCCCCAGGTGCTCGCCGAACACCCAGGACACCAGCGTCAGCTGCTCTTTGCGGCAGATCGGGCACATCACCCGGCTGGGCTTCCCGTGGTATTTGGCGGCACGCAGCAGGTAGGGGTCGGCGTCACACACCTCGGAGACGCCGGTGCGTCCGGAGTACACCTCGGCCAGCAGTGAGCGGCGCCTCAGCGCGTAGTCCACCACCTGTCGCTGGAGTCGCATGGTGACCAGAGTACGTCCGCATGGCCGTTGTCGAGATGTTGCGTGGGATTCCCGGCACTGCGCAGCTGGGTCGGCGATTCTGCCGACGATGCGATTTGGCGTGGCGCTAGGAGGCGCTGACGTCGCCCAGCTGCGGCAGGAACGCCGACCGCGCGGGGCCGGCGGTCGTGCCGACGTCGGCGCCTTCTCCCAGCAGGCCGCGCCGGGCCAGGATCGGGCGTACCCCTTCGCCGAAGTTGTACGCCTCCTCCAGATGCGGATAGCCGGACAGGATGAAGTGGTCCAGGCCCAGTTCGGCGTATTCAGTGATCCGGTCGGCCACCTCCTGGTGCGAGCCGACCAATGCGGTGCCGGCGCCGCCGCGCACCAGGCCCACTCCCGACCACAGGTTCGGGTAGATCTCTAACGCCCTGGCGTCCACGCCCTGATCGAAAGCTGTTCCGCCGCCGTGTAATTGGCGCATTCTGCGCTGACCTTCGGATTCCGAGCGGGCCAGCGACTGTTGCGCAGCGGCCACAGTCTGAGGATCCAGCCCGCCCGGTAGCCGGTTCGCCTCGGCCCACGCCTGCTCACTGGTGTCGCGGGCGATCACGTGCAACCGGATTCCGTAGCTCAGTGTGCGACCGTGAGCCCTGGCCAAACCGTGGATCCAGTCGAGCTTCTCGCGGACCTGGCCGGGCGGTTCACCCCAGGTGAGGTAGGTGTCGGCGAACCGCGCCGCGACCTGGCCGGCGTGCGCCGAGGAGCCGCCGAAAAAGATGGGCGGCAAGGGATCTGGACGCCGGGCCAGCGCCGCCTGCTCCACCCGCAGGTGTTCTCCGGTGAAGGTCACCGGATCTGTGGATATCCACAGCTGCCGGACGATGTCGAGGAACTCAGCGCACCGGGCGTAGCGCTGCTGTTTGGTCAGAAAATCCCCGAACGCGCGCTGCTCGACGCTTTCACCGCCGGTGACCACATTCAGCAGCAGCCGCCCACCCGAATGCCACTGAAAGGTAACCGCCGTTTGGGCGGCCAGCGTGGGCCTAACGAGCCCCGGACGCAACGCCACCAGGAACTTCAACGACTCGGTAGCGTCGACCAGCATCGCGGTGGAGAGCCAAGCATCTTCACACCACAGACCGGTTGGGGTGAGCACCGCCTCGAAGCCGTTGACCTCGGTGGCGTGCGCCAGCTATGTCAGGTACTTCAAGTCCGGCCGGTCGCCGCGCATGGTGCTGCCGTGGCCGCCGGCGATCAGGTCGCGGGAACCCCCGTACGTGGGCAAGAACCACTGCAGATGTATTGACACGCGATCTAGTTATGCCGGGCGGGCGCCGCCGCCACCAGGCTTGCAACCACGCTGATTGGAAACCGCGGCATTCGGTGAGCGGGCCCGCCCTGCGACTCTTACGATCGTCGCCGTGGCGACGCGGCAAAGCCCGGCAACCCGGGCCAAGACAGCGACCGGGAGCAGACGTGCCGCGCGCTCGACGATGCGCTCACCGACGGCGAGCTGTCCACGGAAGAGCACCGGCAGCGAACCAGCGCGGCCACCAACGCCGTCACCCTCGGCGAGCTGCAGGTGCTGGTCGCCGACCTGCAGTCGCCGCCGGCCCGGTAAAACCTGCCGCACCCGCATCGGTGCCGAAGATCAGCGGCTGGGGTGTCATGGCAGCCGCGCTGGTGGTCGCGGTGTTGCTCGGCGTCGGCATCGGGTGGGGGCTCTACGGCCACACCGGCTCACCGTTGAGCTTCACGCCGATGGAGCGGATCCCGGAGCCAAGCCCGACGGCATCGCGCCGACCGTGCTGACGCCCAAGCAGCTGCAATCGCTGAGCGGCCTGACCGGCCTGATGGACCAGACCCGCAAGCGGTTCGGCGACACAATGGGCTTTCGGCTGGTCGTCTATCCCGAATACGCCGTGATGGACCGCGCCGACCCCAGCCAGGACCGCCGCCAGCTTAGCTACACCTACCGCGGCGGATGGGGCAACCCGAGCAGCTCACCGAAAACCAGTGAGGCCGTCGCCGTCGACCTGAGCCGGTTCGACCCCAAAGTGGTGATGGGCATCTTGCGGGGCGCGCCACAAACCTTGGGGATCAAACATGCCGACGTCAAGCCCCACGTATCTGATCGTGCAGCCCTCCCGAGATCCGCACGCCCGACGCAATGTCGCTATCGGCCTACGTCTCCACCGATTATGGGAGCGGTTACATCATGTTCGCCGGCGACGGCACGGTCAACCAGGTGTGCTACCCGTCCTGACCTTCGTCGGGCCTCAGCCCACGGTTGAACGCAGCGGGAACAGAAACTGGTGTGGTGGCAAATATATCGGGACGATAGTATTACCCGAGGCTGTGCCTCGATATGAAAGCGTCGTCACAAGCAGAGCAAAGGAGGTGACTCGATGCTGGAGCTGGCCATCCTCGGTCTCCTGCTCGAGTCCCCGATGCATGGCTACGAGTTGCGCAAGCGGCTGACGGGTTTACTCGGCGCCTTCCGAGCCTTCTCGTACGGCTCCTTGTACCCGGCGTTGCGGCGGATGCAGGCCGATGGCTTGATCGCCGAGAACGCCGCCCCAGCCGGGACGCCCGTACGGCGTGCCCGCCGGGTGTACCAGCTGACCGACGCCGGTCGGCGGCGCTTCGCGGAGCTGGTGGCCGACACCGGTCCGCATAACTACACCGACGACGGCTTCGGGGTTCACCTGGCCTTCTTCAACCGCACTCCAGCCGAGGCGCGGATGCGGATTCTGGAAGGCCGCCGTCGTCAAGTCGAGGAACGCCGAGAAGGTCTGCGTCAAGCTGTGGCGCGGGCCAGCAGTTCATTCGATCGCTATACCCGCCAGTTGCACCTACTCGGGCTGGAATCCAGTGAGCGCGAAGTCAAGTGGCTCAACGAGCTCATCGCCGCTGAGCGGGTGGCGCAAGGTCACGCCGAGCAGACCTAGATCCAGCCCGGCAACACGTCAATACCCACAAGTACAGGTAAGGAGAACGCCTTATGAGTGAGCACCAGCTTTCAGAGGCGCCAGAGGCGCAGACGGAGATCAGAGTCGCCATTGTCGGCGTCGGCAACTGCGCATCCTCGCTGGTGCAAGGCGTTCAGTATTACCAGGATGCCGACGAGACGTCGTCGGTGCCCGGCCTGATGCACGTGCGGTTTGGGCCTTACCACGTCCGCGACGTCAAGTTCGTCGCCGCGTTCGACGTCGACGCCAAGAAGGTGGGTTTCGACCTGTCCGAGGCGATCTTCGCCTCCGAGAACAACACCATCAAGATCGCCGACGTGCCGCCCACCGACGTAGTGGTGCAGCGCGGCCCGACTCTCGACGGCATCGGCAAGTACTACGCCGAAACCATAGAACTGTCCGATGTCGAGCCGGTCGACGTGGTCAAGGTGCTGCGCGATGCAGCGGTCGACGTGCTGGTGTCCTACCTGCCTGTGGGTTCGGATGAGGCCGATAAGTTCTACGCCCAGTGCGCAATCGACGCCGGTGTGGCATTCGTCAACGCGCTGCCGGTGTTCATCGCGTCGGATCCGGTGTGGGCCAAGAAGTTCACCGACGCCGGGGTGCCGATCGTCGGTGACGACATCAAGAGCCAGATCGGCGCCACCATCACCCACCGAGTGATGGCCAAGCTGTTCGAAGACCGGGGCGTGCAGCTGGACCGCACCATGCAGCTCAACGTCGGCGGCAACATGGACTTCCTCAACATGCTCGAACGCGAGCGGCTGGAGTCGAAGAAGATTTCCAAGACCCAGGCCGTCACCTCGAACCTGCAGCGTGAGTTCAGGACCAAAGACGTGCACATCGGCCCGTCCGACCACGTCGGCTGGCTCGACGACCGCAAGTGGGCGTACGTCCGGCTGGAAGGCCGCGCCTTCGGCGATGTGCCGCTGAACTTGGAGTACAAGCTCGAGGTGTGGGACTCGCCGAACTCGGCAGGTGTCATCATCGATGCGATCCGGGCCGCCAAGATCGCCAAGGACCGCGGGATCGGTGGTCCGGTGGTGGCTGCGTCGGCGTATCTGATGAAGAGCCCGCCGCAACAAATGCCCGACGACGTCGCGCGCGCCCGGCTCGAAGACTTCATCGCCGGCTAGGCGCCTCGATTGTCGAGACTGCGGTGACTGCGGGGTTTCGGGTCCGCGGCACGCTATGGGTACAGCCTGGGCGCGGTGTCCGCAGTCCCGGTGCGGTTCGTAAGGTCTGAGTCTGTGACCGAGCTCTCCGACGACGAACTCGCGGCGCTGCCTGAATTTGCGCTGCTCGCCGAAAACGCCGAACAGGCCGGCGTGGCTGGCTCATTACCGAGCGTGGAGCGCGTCGACGTCGGCGCGATCAGCGCCCTGCGCTGGGGCGAGCGCCCGCCGCGGATCGTGTTTCTGCACGGTGGCGGGCAGAACGCGCACACCTGGGACACCGTCATCATCGGCGTGGGGGAGCCGGCGCTGGCGGTGGACCTGCCCGGACACGGCCATTCGGCCTGGCGTGACGACGGCGACTACTCACCGCGGCGTAATGCCGCCACCCTGGCGCCGGTGCTGCGCGAGCTTGCTCCGGACGCCGAGCTGGTGGTGGGCATGTCGTTGGGCGGGCTGACCGCGATTGCGCTGGCCGCGGCGGCGCCCGGGCTGGTACGCGAACTGGTGCTGGTCGACGTCACCCCTTCGTCGTTGCAGCGGCACGCGGAGCTGACCGATGACCAGCGCGGCACGGTGGCGCTGATGCACGGCGAGCGGGAATTCCCCACTTTCGCGGCCATGCTGGAACAGGCGATCGCCGCAGCACCACATCGCGACGTGAAGTCCTTGCGCCGCGGGGTGTTCCACAACTCGCGCCGGCTCGACGACGGCCGCTGGACGTGGCGCTACCACGCGATGAGTACCCTTCCGGAGTTCGGCGGCCTCTGGGACGACGTGAGCGCCCTCTCCGCACCTATTACGTTGGTGCGCGGCGGCGCATCGGGCTTCGTCAGCGACGAAGACGCCGCCGAATTGAACCGTCGCGCAAGGGCTTTCCGTGGTGTACACGTCGTCGAGAACTCCGGGCACTCTGTGCAAAGCGACCAGCCACGCGCCTTAGTCGAGATCCTGCGCGGAGTGCTGGCGAAGTAGGTGCCTACCGTGGTCATATGACCTCTCCCGTCCGCATCGGCGTGCAACTGCAGCCCCAGCACGCCCCGCAATACCGCATCATCCGCGACGCGGTCCAACGCTGTGAGGACATCGGCGTCGACGTCGCGTTCAACTGGGACCACTTCTTCCCGCTCTACGGCGACCCCGACGGCGCCCACTTCGTATGCTGGACGATGCTCGGTGCCTGGGCCGAGCATACGTCGCGCATCGAAATCGGTGGGCTGGTCAACTGCAACTCCTACCGCAATCCGGAGTTGCTCGCCGACATGGCCCGCACCGTCGATCACATCAGCGGCGGCCGCTTGATTCTTGGCATCGGATCGGGCTGGAAAAAGAAGGATTACGACGAATACGGCTACGAATTCGGCACCGCCGCGAGTCGGCTCGACGTTCTGGGCGCTGCCCTGCCCCGCATCAAATCCCGTCTGGCCAAACTTAATCCGGCGCCTACCCGCGACATCCCGATCCTCATCGGCGGGCAAGGCGAGAAAAAGACGTTGCGGCTGGTCGCCGAATACGCCGACATGTGGCACAGCTTCGCCAGCCGCGACACCTACCCGGCCAAGGCGGCGGTGCTGGCCGACCACTGTGCGGCCGTCGGCCGCGATCCCGACGACATCGAACACTCCGCCGCCGTCGGCGGCGAGACGGGGGCCCGTGGCGGTGACGCGCTGATCGCCGAAGCCGAGGCGCTCACCAGTCTGGGCGTGACACTCCTGACGGTCGGCTCCTCTGGTCCCGACTACGACCTCAGCGCAGCGGAGATGTTGTGCCGTTGGCGCGACAGCCGCTAGCGGCTCGGTCGGGCGAAAGGGACCGTAAAGGTGTGGTCCGTGAGAAGCTACAGCGCGTATCTACTGGGCAAGCCGGGAGACGCCGATGCCAAAGAAGTACGGGGTCAAAGAAAAAGACCTGGTCGTCTCCCACATCCTCAACCTGGTGTTGACCGGTAAGCTGCGCACCGGCGACCGCGTCGACCGCAACGAAATCGCCAAGGACCTCGGGATCAGCCGCGTCCCCATCCAGGAGGCGCTTGTCCAGCTCGAACACTACGGCATCTTGTCCACCCGGTATCACCGGGGCGCATTCATCGAGCGGTTTGACGAAGACACCGTGGCAGAACACCATGAGCTCTACGGAATGCTCAACGGGATCGCCTCTGCGCGCGCGGCGACCAACCCGACGCCGCGAGTGCTCGGTCAACTCGATGCCCTCCTGCGAACCCTGCGGGCCGCCAAAGAATCGCGCGCTTTCCTCGACGCCGCAGCGCAGTACCGCCGCACGGTCAACGACGAATACGCCGGGCCGCGGCTGCACGCCGCAATCAGGGCCACCCAGACCCTGATCCCGCGGGTGTTCTGGGCGACCTACCAGAACGGCCGCGACGAGCTGTTGCCCTTCTACGAAGACGAGACCGCGGCCATCCACCGGCGCGACCCAGGCGCGGCGCGGGCCGCATGCGTTGGCCGCGCCGACGTGATGGCCCGCGTGATGCTGGCCGAGCTGGTTCGACGGAGGGTGTTCGCCCCGTCCAACTGTGCGGGCACCGGTTCCCCTCACCCGGTCGCGTTGTGAGGGTGCGCCGGTCGTGGCCGAACGGCGCACCGGCCGATACGTTGCGGGTATGAGCGCGAACCCCAGCCGGCGCGGTCGATGCGGCGCGCGGGTGCTGGCACTGTGCACCGCGATGCTGCTGGTGGCCAGTCTCGGATCCGCCGCCCCGGCATCGGCCGACACCAACCAGTGCGCCCCGTCTGGCGCCGAAAACGCAATCGCGTTACCACGCAAGCTGGCCACGGCCAACCGTCCTCGCGAGGACAAGTACACGACCGCCACCGCTGAGCCGCTGTCATCGGTGGACATTGGCGCGCTGGGGCTCATCACCCCCGGCGCCCTGACGGTCGGCACGCTGTCGCAAGGCCCGCCGACGAGCTGCATCAACGGCGCCGGCCAGTACAGCGGTTTCGACAACGAGCTGCTGCGCGCCATCGCGGTGAAGCTGGGTTTGAAGGTGAACTTTGCCGGCACCGACTTCTCCGGATTACTCGCCCAGGTGGCGTCACGGCGATTCGATGTCGGCTCGGCGTCAATCACCGCCACCGACGCGCGCCGGCGCACCGTCGGGTTCACCAATGGCTATGACTTCGGGTACTTTTCGCTCATCGTTCCGCCGGGCTCGCCGATCACCGGATTCGACGACCTCAGCCGCAAGCAACGCATCGGGGTCGTTCAAGGCACGGTGGAGGATGCCTACGTCGTCGAGGCCTTGCATCTGCAGCCAGTGAAGTTCCCGGACTTCAACACCGTGTACGCCAGCCTGAAGAACCGCCAGATCGACGCCTGGGTGGCACCTGCCCTCGAGGCCCTCAACGCGATGCGCCCCGGCGACCCGGCAGTGGCCGTCGCGCATGCCTTCAGCCTCGGCAACTACGTGGCCTACGCGGTCGCCAAGGACAACCGGCCGCTGATCGCGGCAATGAACTCCGGGTTGGACGCCGTCATCGCCGACGGCACCTGGTCACAGCTGTACTCCGACTGGGTTCCCAGGCCGCTGCCGCCGGGCTGGAAACCGGGCTCGAAGGCCGCGCCCGAACCGCATCTGCCGCCGTTCGCCACAATCGCTGCGCGCCACCACCGCGCCGTCGAGGAGCCCGTCGCCGCCAAATCCACGCTTGTCCAGCTGCGGGACTCGTTCTTCGACTGGGACCTCTACAAACAGGCCATCCCGGTGCTGCTGAAGACGGGGCTGCCCAACACGCTGATCCTGACGGTGAGCGCAAGCCTGATCGGGTTGGTGGTCGGAATGATGCTGGCGGTCGCGGGGATCTCCCGCCTGCGCTGGCTGCGCTGGCCGGCAAGGGCATACACCGACATATTCCGCGGACTGCCCGAGGTGGTGATCATCCTGCTGATCGGCCTGGGCGTCGGGCCGCTGGTGGGCGGGCTGACCAACAACAATCCGTATCCGCTGGGAATCGCTGCGCTCGGGCTGACCGCCGCGGCATATGTCGGTGAGATTTTCCGCTCCGGTATCCAAAGCGTGGACTCCGGTCAGCTGGAGGCATCGCGGGCGTTGGGCTTCAGCTATCCGGCGGCGATGCGTTTGGTGGTGATCCCGCAAGGGATCCGGCGGGTGCTGCCGGCGTTGGTCAATCAGTTCATCGCGTTGCTGAAGGCTTCCGCGTTGGTGTACTTCCTCGGCCTGATCGCTGGGCAGCGCGAACTGTTCCAGGTTGGCCGCGACCTCAACGCCCAGACCGGCAGCCTGTCCCCGCTGGTGGCCGCCGGCATTTTCTATCTGGCGCTGACCATCCCGCTGACACACCTGGTGAACTTCATCGATGCCCGGCTTCGGCACGGCCGCGTTGTCGCCGAACCGCAGGACCCACTAAATCCGAGTGCGATATCCGCTCAGGAAATGACATGACCGAGCAGATCAAGCGTCCCGAGCCAGTGTCGTTGGCGGGCAAAGACATTCATCTTTCGTTCGGCCCGAACAGGGTTTTGCGCGGCGTGGACATCGACGTGCCGGCGGGCACTACGGTGGCGGTGATCGGGCCGTCGGGCTCGGGTAAGTCGACGTTGCTGCGCACTCTGAACCGTTTGTACGAGCCCGACCGCGGCGACATCCTGCTCGACGGCCGGTCTGTGCTGGGTGACAACCCGGATCGGTTGCGCCAGCGCATCGGCATGGTGTTCCAGCAGTTCAACCTGTTTCCCCACCGCAGTGTGCTCGACAACGTCATGCTGGCCCCGCGCAAGCTCCGGCGGCTGTCGGCCGACGCTGCCCGGGAGCTGGCGCTGGCGCAGCTGGACCGGGTCGGCATGAGACACAAGGCGGATGCGCGGCCGGGCACGCTGTCGGGCGGCCAGCAGCAACGGGTCGCGATCGCGCGTGCGTTGGCGATGGTGCCGCAGGTGATGTTCTTCGACGAGGCGACTTCGGCGCTGGACCCCGAGATGGTCAAGGATGTGTTGGCGCTGATCGCTGATCTGGGCGCCGAGGGTATGACGATGGTCGTTGTCACCCACGAAATGGGCTTCGCCCGCTCGGCTTCGGACACCGTTGTTTTCATGGATCACGGCAAAGTTGTGGAATCCGGGCCACCGGCGAAAATATTCGACGCCGCCGAAACCGATCGATTGCAGCGATTCTTATCTCAAGTACTTTGACGGTAAAAGCGATTTTTCGGTCTGCGTATGTCCCGTCAGGTTAGACTGGCGAATTATGGCGGAACGTGAAGTCAGCGCGCCGGAACTGACCGAGCTGGCCGAGGGCCTACACCGCGCGTTGTCCAAACTGTTCTCAATCCTGCGCCGCGGAGATCCCAATATGTCTACGACTGGCGATTTGACGCTCGCGCAATTGTCGATCCTGGTGACATTGCTTGATCGGGGCCCGATCCGGATGACCGACCTCGCCGCGCACGAACGGGTCCGCACCCCAACCACGACCGTGGCGATTCGCCGGCTGGAGAAGCTGGGGCTGGTTAAGCGCTCGCGCGATCCATCCGACCTGCGCGCGGTGCTGGTCGACATCACGCCCCGAGGGTTGGCTGTGCACCGTGAGTCGCTGGCCAATCGACATGCCGCTTTGGCCGCGATGCTCAGCCAGCTCAGCGAGTCGGAGCTGGACACGCTGACCAAAGCGCTGGCCCCGCTGGAGCGACTGGCCAGCAGCGAGCCGGCCAGTGCCGCGAGTGCCGCGGCTGCACGCGAATAGCCTGAAACTGAGTCCTATCAATAACATTCGTTTATGCAATGGTAGGCGTTGTGCCGTAGTTCATTGCCGCGGCGACGCTTTCAGCAGCGCGGCTTTTGGGCGGCTGTCGTGTAGCGATCGGATCAGCTCGGCTTAAGCTGGCTGGCATGGCCACTGCACTTATCACCGGCGCAAGCGGCGGTATCGGCTCGGCTATCGCCGAAGCGCTGGCCCAAACACATACTCTCCTGTTAGCCGGCCGGCCTTCGGAACGCCTGGACGCGGTCGCACAGCGGTTGCAGGCCACCACCTGGCCGCTAGACCTGACGGATACCGAAGCCATCCAGAACTCCACGCCCGACCTCGGCGAGCTTGACGTGTTGGTGCACAACGCCGGAGTGTCGATACCGGCCCATGTCGGTGATTCCAAAATTGAGGACTGGCGGGCGACCTTCGATGTCAACGTCTTTGGTGCAGTGGCACTTACCTTGGCGCTGCTGCCGGCGCTGCGGCGGACAAGCGGCCAGGTGGTATTCGTCAATTCGGGGTCCGGCCGCAAAGTGTCACCGGGTATGGCCTCGTATTCCGCCAGCAAGTTCGCGCTTCGCGCATTCGCCGACTCATTGCGCGACGACGAGGCAGGGCTGCGGGTCACCACGGTGTATCCGGGTCGGGTCGATACAGGCATGCAACGCGAGCTGGTCGCCTTCGAAGGCGGCGAATACAACCCGGCTCGGTTTCTACGGCCTGAAACCGTCGCCGGGGTGGTCGCCAACGTGGTCAACACGCCACCGGACGGTCATGTCCACGAGGTCGTCATCCGGCAGCGCTAACACGCTTTGCGCGAACAAACGCAAAAGCACCTTGCTTGACCGGAATTCGGGGGCTTTTGCGTCTGTTCGCCGTAATTAAACGACCAGGTTGACCAGCCGGCCGGGGACGACGATCACCTTCTTGGGCGTCGCGCCGGCCAGGAAAGCCTGCACTTTGTCATCGGCTAAAGCCGCCGCTTCCAGGATGTCGGCGTCAGCGTCGGCGGCGACGGTGACGTGGCCGCGCACTTTGCCGTTCACCTGCACCGGGTATTCGACCGTGTCCTCGACCAGGTAGTTGGGATCGGCCACCGGGAACGGGCCGTGCGCCAGCGATGTGGTGTGGCCCAGCCTCGACCACAGCTCCTCGGCTATGTGCGGGGCCAGCGGCGCAAGCATCAGCACCAACGGTTCCACGGCCGCTCGGGGCACGGAGTCGCGGTGCTGCTTGGTGAGGTGGTTGGTGTATTCGATCAGCTTCGCCACCGCAGTGTTATTGCGCAGTCCCGCATAGTCATCGGATACTCCGGCAATAGTGCGGTGCAGCAGCCGCAGCGTATTCTCGTCCAAGGCCGCATGACCCGCGACCCGAGTTTCGCCGGTGTGCTCGTCGATAACCAGCCGCCACACCCGTTGCAGGAATCGGTAGGCACCGATGACGTCTTTGGTCGCCCACGGACGTGACGCCTCCAGCGGGCCCATCGCCATCTCGTAGACCCGCAGCGTGTCGGCGCCGTAGTTATCACAGATCTCGTCGGGTGACACCGAATTCTTCAGGCTCTTACCGATTTTGCCGAATTCCTGGAAAACCTCGATCTCGCCGTCCGGCCCCGGGTAGAAGAACTTGTCGTCTCGTTCGATCACCTCGGCGGCCGGCACATACGATCCGCGTGCGTCGGTGTAGGCGAACGCCTGAATGTAGCCCTGGTTGACCAGCCGCCGGTACGGCTCGCATGAGCTGACATGGCCCAGGTCGTAGAGCACCTTGTGCCAGAACCGGGCGTACAGCAAGTGCAGCACTGCGTGCTCGACGCCCCCGACGTACAGGTCGACGCCGCCCGGGTCGTCCGGCCCGTGCTCAGCCGGCCGCGGTCCCATCCAGTAGGCCTCGTTCTCCTTGGCGCAGAACCGTTCTGAGTTGTGCGGATCGGTGTAGCGCAACTCATACCATGAACTACCAGCCCATTGCGGCATCACGTTGGTGTCGCGGGTGTAGGGCTTGAGCCCGTCACCGAGGTCCAGTTCCACGTGGACCCAGTCGGTTGCCTTGGCCAGCGGCGGGGACGGTTCGCTGTCGGCATCGTCGGGATCGAACTGCACCGGCGAATAGTCCGGTACGTCAGGCAGCTCTACCGGCAGCGCCGCCTCGTCCAGCGCGTGTGGACGTCCGTCGCTGTCGTAGACGATCGGGAACGGCTCGCCCCAATACCGTTGCCTGGCGAAAAGCCAGTCGCGCAGCTTGTATTCGATGCGGGCCCAGCCGCGGCCGTCGGCTTCTAGTCGACGGGTCATCGCCTCTTTGGCGGCGGACACGTCCATGCCGTTGAGGTAATCGGAATTGACCAGTATCCCGTCTCCGGTGTATGCGGACTCGGAAATATCGCCGCCGGCAATGACTTCCACAATCGGCAGCCCGAACTCGTGGGCGAATTCCCAGTCCCGCTGGTCGTGGGCGGGTACGGCCATGATCGCGCCGGTGCCGTATCCGACCAGGACGTAGTCGGCAATGAAGATCGGCACTTGCTCGCCGTTGGCCGGGTTCGTTGCATAGGTGCCGAGGAAGACACCGGTCTTCGCTTTGTTTTCCTGACGTTCCAAGTCTGACTTCGCCGCGATTGCGCGCCGGTAGGCCGCCACGGCGTCGGCGGGCGCGGCGGCGCCGAAGGTCCACTGCGGATCTACCCCTTCGGGCCACGTGGCGGCGGCCAAGCGGTCGACGAGCTCGTGTTCGGGGGCCAGCACCAGATAGGTGGCGCCGAACAGGGTGTCCGGCCGGGTGGTGAACACTTCGATGTCGACGGTTTCGCCGCCGGGTGTGTGCGCCGAGAACAGCGCCGCCGCACCGGTGGAGCGACCGATCCAGTTGCGCTGCATGGTCTTGACCTTGTCTGGCCATTCCAGCAGGTCGAGGTCGTCGAGCAAGCGATCTGCGTAGGCGGTGATCCGCATCATCCACTGCCGCAGCCGTTTACGGAACACCGGAAAGTTTCCACGGTCACTGCGACCGTCGGCAGTGACCTCTTCGTTGGCCAGCACGGTGCCCAGCCCGGGACACCAGTTCACCATTTCTTCCGATCGGTACACCAACCGGTGGCTGTCGATCACATCGGCACGCTCACCGGCCGCCAGCGTCGCCCAGTCGCGGCCGTCGTCAAGACGGCGCACACCGGAATCGAATTCAGCGACAAGTTCGGCGATCGGCCTGGCCTTGTTGGCGGCGGCGTCGAACCAGGCGTTGTAGATCTGAAGGAAGATCCACTGCGTCCAGTTGTAGAACTCGACGTCGGTTGTTGCGAAGCTGCGGCGGCTGTCGTGGCCGAAACCCAGCCGGCCCAATTGGCGCCGGAAATTTGTGATGTTCGCCTCAGTCCGGGTACGCGGGTGAGTACCGGTTTGCACCGCGTACTGCTCTGCGGGAAGCCCGAAAGCGTCAAACCCTAACGCGTGCAAGACGTTACGGTCGGTCATGCGGTGATAGCGGGCGTAGACGTCGGTGGCGATATAGCCCAGCGGGTGACCGACGTGCAATCCCTCCCCTGAGGGGTAGGGGAACATGTCCTGGACGAACAACTTGTCCTCGGGCACCGCCGAGCCGTCGCTTGGAGCCAGCGAGCCGACGGGGTTCGGCACGTGGAACGTGCCCATCCGTTCCCAATTGTCCTGCCAGATCCGCTCGATGCGGTCCGCCGACGCCGCGGTGTATCGGTACCGCGGAGCGTCGACGTCCACGTCCGGGGCCGCGGTGGTGCGGTCGTCCGTGGCGGGCGGGGATTCGGTCACGTCAACAGGGTATAAGGGCGCCCACGGGCGGCCCGCAGGCCACAGGTTGGTTTCGGTTGAATTGCGGTGCGATCAGAGCTTGGTTCCAGGTCGATTCCAGGCCTTCTCGCCCGCGCTGCGCGCTGGTTACAGTCAGCCCCTACTACCGCTGCTTGCCCGAGCGTTCGAAAGGATCGACGGACATGACGCAGACCGCTCACAGTTGGCGGGTAGTGGCAGGCGGTGTAGCCGTCGGCTTCGCCGCTGCTGTGGGCTTTGCCACTGCCACCGCATGCGCGGATCCCGTGCTGCCGCCGCGGCCTACACCGGCGCCGCCACCGGTTACCCAGAACGTCATCGGCGGCGTCGGCAACAGCGCCTCAGCCGCGTCCTTGCCGGTGGCGCCGAATCCGGCGTCGCCGTTGAGGCCGCCGATCGCCGCAGGGCCGGTGGCCGGGCTTATGCCGGTACAGCCGACACTGGTTCCGGCTACCTCCGGGACGCTGCGCGACTACCTGCAGTCCAAGGGAGTCAAACTCGAGCCGCAAAAGCCAGACGGCTTCAAGGCGCTCGATATCACCTTGCCGATGCCTGCGGGCTGGGCGCCGGTGCCCGACCCCAATGTCGCCGACCCATTCGTGGTGATCGCTAACCGGTCCGGCAGCAGCCTCTACACCTCCAACGCTCAAGTGGTGGTGTACAAGCTGATCGGCGACTTCGACCCCCGGGAGGCCATCACTCACGGCTTCGTCGATAGTCAACAACTGCCCGCCTGGCAGACCACGACCGCCTCGCTCGCCGATTTCGGCGGCTTCCCGTCGTCGATCATCGAAGGCACCTACCGGCAGAACGACATGACGCTCAACACCTCCCGGCGGCACGTCATCGCCACCTCCGGCACCGACAAGTACCTGGTCTCACTCGCGGTCACCACGGACGTCGCCCGGGCGGTGGCCGAGGCGCCGGCCACCGACGCGATCGTAAACGGATTCCGGGTGATCGCGCCCACGGCGGGCCCGCCGGCGGCGGCTAGCCCGGCCACGTTGCCGACGGCACCCGCTCTGGGGCGGTAGCTGACTGGGCCGGGGCGCTGCGCTCGGCTCGGTTGTGGTCGCATCGTATGGTGTGGCGATGCTTATCGCCGGTGTGCTGTGTGTGTGCGTCGCGGTTGCCGCCGCGGCCCTCGGGCTGTGGTCGATGTCTCGTCCTGCGACCGGCGATATCGCCGCGGCGCTGATGCGGGCGGTAGCTCCGCCGCAATTAGCGGCCGCGGTTATGTTGGGCAGCGGCGGCGCGGTGGCGCTGGGCGCCCCGCAACGGGCGGCGGTCGTGGTGATCATGTGCGTCGTCGGTGCCATCAGCACCCTGGCCGCCGGTTCATGGCAAGCCGCGCGGTATGCGCTGAACGGCCAGGCGGCGCAGGTCAAGTGCAGGCAACTGCGCGGGTTGCGCGGCGCTTGACTGCGTGGGGCCGCCTGGCCCGCCCGCCGGCGCCTCGTCGCCGCGCCGCTAAAGCCGCTGTCGCACTGCTCTTTTGGCATGGGGTTGTCGCCGGCAGGCTGAGCGGCCGGCCGGTGGCTCGCCGGCCAAGCCCGGTTAGTTG
>NZ_CAXUCH010000098.1:0-4225 GCF_964249325.1 uncultured Mycobacterium sp.
CCCTCCCACTGCGTGCGCTGCCAGGCCAGGTCGTACTCGCGGATGCCGGCATGGTCGCGCGGTCGCGGTTCAGTGGGCTTGTTCTCGTCAAGCCAGGTAAGGACCCGGTCACGAAACTCCACCTGTTCGGGTGTGAAATCCAGGTCCATAGCGGCCCAGTATAGGTGACGCAACAGTCAGAAATAAAGCTTAGAGCGCTGACCTCCGATACCTGCTCACCAGCTGTTCGGCCCCTCGGGCCAACAGCGTGACATCCGCGCCGACTAAAACGAAACTCGCTCCCGCTGCCAGATAGCGGCGGGCGATCGACTCGGTGAATGCATTTACGCCGGCCGCCTTGCGGTGCTTGGTGACAGTCGCTAGAGCCCGCTCTATACTCTCCACAACCTCAGGGTGTTCTGGCTGGCCGAGTTTGCCCATCGATGCCGCGAGATCCGCCGGACCGATGAAGACCGCGTCCACCCCATCGGTGTCGGCGATGTCACCAAGGTCGGGCAGGACCTCCGCAGACTCCACCTGCACGGTCAGCGAAACCTTGTCTTCGGCAGTGACAAGATAGTCAGAAATACGGTTCCAGCGGGACGCCCGCGCGAGCGCGCTGCCGACCCCGCGAATACCCGCAGGCGGATAACGGGTGGCGGCGACAGCTTCGCCTGCCTGGGCCGAGCTGCCTATCATCGGCACCAAAATGTTAGCCGCGCCGATGTCGAGCAGTTGCTTGATCAGCACCGGATCGGCGGCGGGAGGGCGCACCACAACGTCGACGTCAGGGTAGCCGGCGAGCACTTGTAGCTGTTCAAGCGTGCTGCGCAAGTCGTTGGGCGCATGCTCCTGGTCGAGCAGCACCCAGTCAATGCCAGAGCCGGCGCAAATTTCGGTGACATAGCCGCTGCCGGTCGCGATCCATATACCGAATCGCGGTCCATTCGTATTGATGCGTTGCACCCATCGATTGGTCACCGACTCGTCTCCTCGCGATCGAACACCACCGACACCGTGCCCAATGGGCCGTAGTCGGCGACAAAGGTGTCACCCGGCTCGGCGAACACCGGCGTGGTGAACGACCCCGACAGGATCACCTCGCCGCGCTGCAGCCAAACCCCATACCTGGCAAGGCGATTGGCCAGCCACGCCACGCCGTTGCCCGGATGGTTGAGCACCGCTGCCCCCACCCCGGACTCCTCGACTGTTCCATTGCGCAAGAGCAGGGCCGCCACCCAGCGCAGGTCGATATCAAGCGGACGGAACACCCGACCGCCCAGGGCCAGTCCCGCGTTGGCGGCGTTGTCGGCGATCGTGTCGATGATCGTGCGAAGGTGGCCGGTATCCGGGTCCGACATCTGCACCCGTGCGTCGAGGATCTCCAGCGCGGGGGTCACGAACTCGGTGGCCCGAAGCACATCGAATAGCGTCACCCCCGGTCCCCGTAACTCCTGGCCGAGCACAAACGCCAACTCGACCTCGATGCGCGGCCGAATGAAGCGGCCAAGCGGTACCCGACCGCCGTTCTCAAAGAACATGTCGTCGAACAACGCGCCATAATCTGGCTCATCGATCGACACAGCACGCTGCATCACTTTGGAAGTCAGACCGATCTTGCGCCCCTTGACCACTCGGCCGTCGGCAACCTTGAGATCGACCAACGCCCGCTGCACCGCGTACGCGTCTTCGATGGTCATGTCGGGATAGTCCAACGAAAGTTGACGTATCGGTACCCGGCGCTGCTCGGCAGCGTAGAGCCGGCGGGCAATCTCGGGGATCTCGTCGGGACCCGGCCGTGTCATCGGCGCCGCCTCACGGAGTCACTTGGAGAGGAAGGCCAGTGCGGCGGGATTGAATGTTTCCGGATCCTCGAAATGGGGCCAATGGCGCACCTCGGGCATGTCCAGGATCTCGGAGTTGGGGATGAGCTCGGCGATCGCGGTTGCAGTGTTTTGATAGACGCCCACGTCGCGGCCGGACACCACGACCATGACCGGAGCCCTTATCGACTTCCACTTCTCCTCCGGTATCAGATTGCGATCCCGCACGGCCGCGTCCTGCAGGATCAGCAGATGATCGATGGTCTCGCGGGTGTCGGCGCGCTGATAGATCGCTTGGCGTAGCCCTACGAGGTCGGCCAACCGGTTGCGCTCTTCAGCGATCAGATGCGCGAACACCGCATACAGTGATTCCCAGGTCGGCTCGTTGACGGCCTTGGTACGTTCGGCGCGAATGCGCGCCATGTTCTGCGCGGCCGCCTCTTTGCCCGCCGGCGACATCAGGATGACCTTGTCCACCCGGCCCGGATGCGATACTGCGATCGCCGAAGAAACCCAGGCGCCCAACGACATCCCGACGAAGTGGGCTTTGGCCATGGCGAAGTGGTCCATCACTTTCAACACGTGCTCGCTGTACACGGGAATCTCGTAGTCGTAGTCGGGTTTGCCGGAAAACCCGTTTCCCACCATGTCGATGGCCACACAGTGGAAGTGCTCAGACAACGCGGCCAGGTTGGGCGCGAATGTCTCCCAATGCCCGCCAGTGCCGTGCAGCAACACTACGTGCGGCTGACTGCGCAGTCCGGCCTCGGCGTAGCGGGTACGCACGACGGCACCGTTGACCACGACATCGGCAAAGCCCTGGGTGAACGCGACCTCCTTGAGGTACATCCAGATGCTGCGGTAATTCGCCGTATCCACTACTGCGCCGTCCCGCGTCGCCGGCGGTGCTGCCTGTTGACTCATCCATCCCTCTTCTCAACATTTCTGACATTGCTGTCAACTACTGCTGGCAGCCTCGACACCGGTGCCTACGTCCTGCATAGTGTGCATGTTCCCATGTAGACTATGCAATGTCGCGATTCCGATCAGCTGATTCTTTGTTTTCGCCACTTCCGTGGTCAGATTGATTCTGACAGTTGTATGCGGTAATAGTAGAGGGATGAACACCGCGGTCTCGCGACGGCGCGTGCTGGCGGACATGGTCAACGAGTTCGCGGCTGTGCGGCTGTCGCTGGACCTCAACGGCAACGGCCCTCGGCTGCTGGTCGAAGACCTGGAAAGCGGTACGCACATCTTCTTGTGTCCATTGGAGTTGGCCAGCTTTACACTGGCCACGCCCGAGGACCGCGAGGACTGGTTACGCGTCGGCAACTATCGAGCCGACCGCCAACGCGGTGGACCGCGCCCGTGACCGCCGCCGCGGATATCGTCGGCTTCGGGATGACGCCGATGTCACTGCACCCGGGCGCTACCGTTGTTCAGCTGGCGTGCCAGGCCACTGCAGCAGCGCTCGCCGACGCCGGGGTCGCCCGCCGCGACGTCGACGCTCTGATCGTCGGATCATCGCAGGGGGTGCGCCCGGATCGGCTCGGCGTCGGGTTCGCCGCACACGACGGATTTGCCGACCTGCGCCTGCTTGAGCACGTCGAGATCAAGGGCGCCACCACGATCGCGATGATCCAGCGTGCAGTTCACGCGATCGCCACCGGCGAGGCTTCGACGGTACTGTGCGTGTTCGCCGACGCCCCGCTGGTTGCCGGGCACGGCTCGGGCTCGACGTACGCGCACAGCGGCGGGACCACCGGACTGCGCGGGTTGGAGCGCGCCTCAGGCCTACTCGGTTCGGTGCCCACCTACGCACTACTGGCTCAGCGCTGGTTGCACGTCACCGGCGCAGACAGCAATGACCTGTGCGCAGTGGCCACCCAAGCGCGAGCCTGGGCGATGGGCAATCCCGACGCGGTAGTCCGCGAACCGCTCGACGCCGACGGTTATGCGGCCAGCCCCATGGTGGCCGCACCGCTGCGCCGTGTGGACTGCGCGCGCCCAGTCAACGGCGCCGTGGCGGTGGTGCTGACAGGGCGCCCATCGATCGGTACCACGCGGCTGCGGGTGCGCGGCACCGGCCGCCATCATCGGGTGCGCCGTCGCCGTTCCGGTGGCGAGTCGTGGTTCGGCGGTGGAGTCCGTGCGGTCGACGAGGCACTTGCTCGGGCCGGGCTCTCTCGCGCTGATCTCGACATCGCAGAGCTGTACGACCCATTCTCGATCGTGACGCTGGTACTGCTCGACGAATACCGGCTCACCGGCGATGTGCCGGCGGGAGCTTTCGTCCGCGACGGTCAAACCGGGCCTGGCGGAGCGCTGCCCACCAATACTGGCGGGGGCCAACTTTCGGGTTTCTACCTGCAGGGCATGACTCCGTTGGCAGAGGCTGTGACCCAATTGCGCGGTGTTGGTGG
>NZ_CAXUCH010000098.1:4235-15531 GCF_964249325.1 uncultured Mycobacterium sp.
ACCGCCAGGTGCCTGGCGCGACGATCGCGTTGGTCGGCGGCCTGGGCGGGCGCGTGGACCACCACGCGGCGATGGTGTTGGAGCGGGCGGCATGATCACGGCTGCCGGCCCGACGATGGACTGGCTGCTCGACGCGGCGCTGACTCCCGACGCCGACGACCCTGTGCTGCGGCCGTTGTATGAGTCCGCGGCGCGCGGGCAGCTGGCCTTGCCGTTTTGCGCCTCCTGTGGTCTGCCGCTGGAACTCGAGCAGCAGGTCTGTGACGGCTGCGGCTGCCCGCGGCGCCGCTGGGCACCCGTAGAACCGGTCGGCGTGGTGCATTCCTGCACCCTGATGCACCGTCGAGAAGTCGGGCTCGTCGTCGCCGAGCACCCGTATCCGATCGTCGACGTCGAACTGGCCAGCGGACACCGCGTTGTGATGACCACCGTGCTGCCCTGCGACAGCGCGCCACGTATCGGCACCGCGGTGCGCATCGGGTACCGCCGCCTCGGCCATGTCGCCATTCCCGCTGTCGAGACCTGGGAGGACACTGCATGATGACTCTGGACAATGCCGCCGCGGTCGACGATTTCGACGTCACAACCGTGGTGCAGACCGATCGAGTGCACGGATCGGTGTACACATCGCCGGAGATCTTCGACCGCGAGATGGAAACCATCTTCAAGAAAGGCTGGGTCTACGTAGCCCACGAGAGTGAGATCAGCGAGCCCGGCGACTATCTGACCCGGATGATCGGCCGCGACCCCGTCGTGGCAGTGCGCGGCAAGGACGGCGTCATACGTGTGCTGCTGAACCGCTGCACGCATCGCGCGAACAAGCTATGCAACGCCGAGAAGGGCAACGCGAATTCATTTCGGTGCCCCTATCATGGCTGGACCTTTACCAACACCGGTGCATTGCAGGGTGTTCCGATGCGTGAAGCCTACGGTGAGGCGTTCACACAGGTGCGCTCCGAGCTGGGTCTGGCGCAGGCCCCGCGCGTCGACAGCTACGGTGGGTTCATCTTTGCTTCTCGTGCATCAGAAGGGATTTCACTGACCGAGCATCTGGGCAGGGCGACCACAGCCATCGACCGACTACTGAACCTATCGCCCACCCGATCAATCGATCTGCGGGTCAATTGGATGAAGCACCTCCACCACGCGAACTGGAAGATGGTCGTGGAGAACAACGTCGACGGCTATCACGCGCTGTTTACCCACGCATCGGTCTACGATGCCGTGCGGCCGGCGAAGGTGTCACACGTACCCACAAAGGTCGATGTGGTGGTACGCGACATGGGTAACGGGCACTCAGAGATCGACTACAGCAACGAATACCGCAAGCTCGACGAAGAATTCGTATGGTATGGGCGGATCCCACGCGAGAAATTTCCCGAGTACGTCGATGCACTGGAGCGCGCCTACGGGCCCGAGCAGACGCATGACGCGCTGGTGATCGGCCCCCCGCACACGCTCATCTGGCCAAATCTGTTCCTAGCGGAGATGAATGTAATGTTCGTCGAGCCGCGGGAGGTGGACCGCACAATCGCGTACACGACCGCGGTACTGATCCCGGGGCAGGACAAGCTCAATGAGCGCACGCTGCGGCGATCAGAAGGGGCGATGGGGCCGGCGGGCTTTTTAATCGCCGACGACGGCGAGATAGGCATGCGCAATCAAGCCGGGCTCGCCGCCGAACTGCCGGAGTGGCTCGTGCTCTCGCGTGGCATGCACACCGACGTCGGGGACGAGACCGGCATCGTCAACGCTGATAAGAGTGCCGAGACCCCCCAGCGTGGCTTCTATGCGCAATGGGCCGCGGTCGTCGGCGGGAAGGTCTAGCGATGACTGTGGAGGCGCGCCAACAGCCGAGCCTGCGGCCATTGCCGGATTCCGAGGTTTTGTCGTTTCTATACCTGGAGGCGCGGCTGGCCGACGAGGGTCGGTACTCGGAGTGGGAGTCGCTGTGGGCCGACGACGACACCGTCGAGTACCGGGTTCCGATCCACCCCGACGACGACCCGCGCACCACCCTCGCCTACATCAACGACAACAGGAGGCGTATCAAAAGCCGCGTCGCCCAACTGAATACCGGTAACCGGCATTCGCAGTCGCCGCCGTCGGTGATGCGACGGGTGCTGTCCAACAGCGAGGTCGTTGACGACACCGATGGCACCGTCACGGTGGAGTCGAACTTCGCCGTGTTCGAATACCGTGTACGGCAACGGTATTGGGCCGGCCGTGTCACGCACACCGTGCGCCGCACGCAGGACGGACTCAGGTTGCTCCGCAAGGTCGTGCACCTCGTCGACGCAAGCGGCCCCATCGACACTTTGGCTTTTCTGATCTGATTGCCCATGCTGATCTCAGACATCGCCACCAACAACGCCCGCCGCTACCCGCACAAGCGCGCACTCGTCCAAGGCGACCGGGTCCTCACCTGGTCGCAGGTCGATGCCCGATCTTCTCGGCTGGCCAGCGTGCTGGATAGCCGCGGATTGATGCCTGGCGATCGGGTGCTGGTGATCGCCCGCAATTGCATTGAATGGCCGGAGATCTCATTCGGTCTGGCCAAGGCGGGGCTCATCGCGGTTCCGGTCAACATCCGTCTCGCACCCGAGGAAGTCGCTCATGTCCGCGACGACTCCGGCGCTAGAGCGGCGATCGTGCATGCCGAGCAGTTGAAGCAGTTTATCGGCGAGCTTTTTGAAATGGCGGCCGTGCTCGGCATTGGCGGACGTCAGGCGCTGGGCGACAACGAGTTGGTGACCGATTATGAGACGGCGTTGACGCACGCGTGGCCCGCCCCACCCCACGTCGACATCTCGCCAGACGACATCGCGGTCATTCTCTACACCAGTGGCACCACCGGACGCCCCAAGGGGGTGATGCATACCCACCGCGCGCTGCTGTACCAGGCGGCCGACACCAACCTGGTCACCGAGGCCAACCGCTCCGACGTCATGCTGGCGACCACCCCGTTCTTTACTGCCGGCGGGATGGTCCGAACGGTCTCATGGCTATACCTGGGCCAGACCATGGTGATCCACCAGAAGTTCGACCCCCAGGCGGTGATCGATGAGATCGAGCGCAGCGCAATAACATTCACCACATTCATCCCGACCATGCTGCAGCGCACGCTCGCACTGCTGGAAACCGGGCCGCAGCGCGACATGTCGAGCCTGCGTCGCATCTCCTACGGTTCGGCCCCCGTACCACCGGGCCTGGCGCGCAGGGCCATGGAGCTTCTCGGCTGCGATTTGCAGCAACGCTACGGGCTCACCGAGTGCGGCGGCCAGGCCACTATCTTGACCCCTCAGGACCACCGCGACATCCTCAACGGCAAGACGTCAATCGCCACGTCGTGCGGGCAGGAGACGCCGATGTGCGCGATCCGCATCGTCGATGAGGACGGCAACAGCCTGCCTGCAGGCCACATCGGCGAGATCGTCATCGTCAGCCCCGCCAATGCGATCGGCTACTGGAACCGTCCCGAGCAGACCGCAGAGACGTTTCGGCGCGACGGCTTACGCACCGGCGACATGGGCTACCTCGACGATGAGAACTACCTGCACATCACCGGCCGCAAGACCGACATGATCATCTCGGGCGGCTTCAACGTCTATCCCGCCGAGATCGAGCGAGTCATCGCGCGCCACGAGGGCGTCGAGATGGTCGCGGTGGTGGGAGTTCCCCACCCCGAATGGGGCGAGACCCCAGTCGCTGTGGTCATCCCCAAACGCCACGTCACCGACTGCCATCGCCTGACTGCCGAGCTATCGCAGCTGTGCCGGGCAGAGCTGGCCGGCTACAAGCAGCCACGGCGATTCGAGTACCGCGACGAGTTTCCGCTCGGGCCTGCGGGCAAGATCCTCAAACGAGAGATAGCTAACCAGGTTAGCCAGGTGGCTGAGTCGGCTGTAAGGATGTTGATGACATCCCCACACAGCAAGGAGGCTTGATGTCCGACCTGACTGAACTGCAGACAATCGAGTTCGAGCTCGCCGATCACGTGGCGACTGTCACCCTGAACCGGCCGGAACGCTTGAACAGCTTCAACGAGTTGATGAGTCGCGAACTCGCGGCGGTGTGGCGGAGGGTCCGTGAGGACGAAGACATTCGGGTGGCGGTGCTGCGTGCCAACGGCGAGCGCGCATTCTGCACCGGCCTCGACGTTTCCGAGGGCACCTGGTGGGCCCACCAACCGGTGTTCAACCAGGAAGACCCAGGGGCCTTCCTCGGGCCGAAAGCACACCGGGTGTGGAAGCCCGTGATTGCCGCGCTGCACGGCATGGTGGCGGGCGGCGCGATGTATTTCGTCAACGAATGCGACTTCGCTATCTGCTCTGAGTCCGCGACTTTCTTCGACCCCCACGTCAACTCCGGTGCTGTGTCGGCGCTGGAGCCGATGGGCATGCTCGCGCTGGGCGTGCCATACGGGGAGGTGATGCGATGGGCGCTGATGGGCAGCGAAGAACGCATATCCGCCGCCACCGCGCTTCGCATCGGCCTAGTCACTGAAATAGTGCCGGACAACGAACTGCGTTCGCGCGCAGCGCAATTAGCTGCCGAGATTGCCAGCCGCCGGCCCAAGGGCATCGAGGGGACGGTGCGAGCGATGTGGGAAGCTCGCGACCTGCCGCCGAGCATCGCGGCGCGCCACGGCCTGTCCTACACCCACATCGGTAACCCCGGAGACGGCCGCAGCGACTCGCGGGTCAACAAGAAGCCACCCCGGACCCGGTGAGAAAGACCACGATGACGCAAACAGCAGCCCAGCAACTACTCGAATTCACGTTGTTGATCGGCGGCCGTCAGGTGCCCGCGGCCTCCGGCGCCACCTACGACAGCGTCGACCCGTTCAGCGGCCGGCCCTGGGCGCGGGTACCAGACGCCGACACAGTCGATGTCGATCACGCGGTTGCCGCCGCCCGAGAAGCGCTGAACGGGCCGTGGGGCCAGTTCAGCGGCACCGCCCGCGGCAAGCTGCTGTGGCGGCTCGGCGAGCTCGTCGCGCGAGAAGCGCACAACCTGGCCGAACTGGAGGTCCGCGACGGCGGAAAGCTGATGCGCGAGATGGTCGGTCAGATGTCCTCTCTACCGGACTACTACTTTTACTGCGCCGGGCTGGCCGACAAGCTGCAGGGGGCGGTCGCGCCGACCGACAAACCCAACTATCTCGTCTACACCCGCCATGAGCCGGTCGGCGTAGTGGGCGCGATCACGCCGTGGAATTCGCCGCTTTTGCTGTTGACGTGGAAGCTAGCAGCGGGTCTGGCCGCGGGCTGCACGTTCGTGGTCAAGCCCAGCGATCACACGCCGACCTCTACCCTGGCGTTTGCCAAACTCTTTGTAGAGGCAGGCTTTCCGCCCGGTGTGATCAACGTGGTGACCGGTTGGGGACCGGCGACCGGTGCGGCGCTGGTTTCGCATCCAGGCATCGACAAGGTCGCGTTCACTGGATCCACGGCCACCGGCATCGAAGTCGGCAAGGCCGCCGTTGCGAACATGACCCGGTTCACTCTCGAACTCGGTGGAAAGTCCGCGCAGGTCGTCTTCGACGACGCCGACCTCGACGCTGCCGCCAACGGTGTGATCGCCGGCGTGTTTGCGGCCACCGGCCAGACGTGCCTAGCAGGTTCGCGCCTGCTCGTACACGAACGGGTCGCCGATGCGCTCGTGGACAAGATCGTCGCCCGCGCCGCCACCATCAAGCTGGGCGACCCGAAGGATCCGACGACCGAGATGGGTCCGGTTTCAAACGCTGCGCAATACGAGAAGGTGCTCTCGCACTTCGCATCTGCGCGTGAACAGGGCGCTACGGTGGCCTACGGCGGCGAACCCGACCCCGACCTCGGTGGATTCTTCGTCAAACCCACCGTACTGACGGGGGTCAATCCGTCGATGCGGGCCGTGACCGAGGAGATCTTCGGTCCAGTGCTCGCGGTGATGACGTTCACCGACGAAGACGAGGCCGTGGCTGCCGCCAACGCCACCCAGTTCGGACTGGCTGGCTCAGTGTGGACTAAAGACGTGCACCGCGCCCATCGGGTGGCCGCCAAGCTGCACGCGGGAACGGTGTGGGTCAATGCGTATCGAGTCGTGGCTCCGCAAGTTCCCTTCGGCGGCATGGGCTTTAGCGGCATCGGGCGGGAGAACGGGATCGATGCGGTCAAGGATTTCACCGAGACCAAAGCTGTGTGGGTGGAGCTGTCCGGGGCGACCCGAGACCCGTTCACGCTCGGATAAGTTGCGAAACCTTGCCGTGCGCCAGTGTCCGTTGGCAGGTTGCGACAGGAGGATGGTGCCGAAAACTGCGCGCTTCGATCCGTGCGGTCCTGCACCCGCAAGTCGTGTATTTCCGGGACGCCACCATGGGCGTGATCTTGTCTGATTTTCAAAGCACCCTGATTCGGGCGCGTGCATTTCTGCTCGCTGGCGCCATGTCCGGGCGACCACGCAAACACAGCGCTGATTTCAACAGGCTTCTGACACGATGCATATTCCTCACCGCAAAAGCTATCCTGTTTCATCCGCTAAAGGTTCGGCGATCAGCAGAGGTTTTCACCGCCTTTTCATAGGCACCTCAGAAAGGTAATCCCCGTTGGCCCACGAACACAAGGCCGATGCTGCGCTGTCCGGCATCAGCGTCGTCAGTTTGGAGCAGGCGGTGGCAGCGCCTTACGCGACGCGGCAGCTGGCGGACCTTGGCGCCCGGGTGATCAAGGTGGAACGTCCGGACGGAGGCGACTTCGCCCGCGGGTACGACCACAAGGTGCACGGTGACTCGAGCTACTTCGTCTGGCTCAATCGCGGCAAGGAATCGCTGACCCTGGACTTGAAACAGGCGCAGGGACAAAGCATTGTGCGCCAGCTGCTGACGTCGGCAGATGTGCTGGTGCAAAACCTCGGGCCGGGAGCCGCTTGGCGGATGGGCCTGGACGCTGAAACGCTGGCAGCCCAGTACCCGAGACTGATCGTCTGCGATATCACCGGTTACGGTGAGACGGGGCCTTGGTGCACCCGCAAGGCGTACGACCTGCTGGTGCAGGCCGAGGCTGGCCTGCTGTCGGTTACGGGAACCGCCGAGCACGTCGCCCGCACCGGTGTCTCGATCGCCGACATCGCCGCCGGAATGTTTGCCTACTCCGGTATTGTCACCGCCTTGTTCGTCCGCGCCACCACGGGCCGTGTTGCCCCGATATCGGTGTCGCTGTTCGAGGCGCTGGCCGAATGGGTCGCACAGCCCGCCTACTACGCGCATTACGGCGGCACACCGCCACCCCGCACCGGCGCGCGTCATGCGACTATCGCCCCATACGGCCCGTTTACCGCAGGTGACGGGCAGACGGTGCTGCTGGCAGTGCAAAACGAGCGGGAATGGCGCAGCCTGTGCGAAAAGGTGCTCGGATCGCCGGCTCTGGCCGTGGATTCCCGGTTCGCCACGAATCCGGAGCGGGTAGCGAATCGCTACGCACTCGAAGCGGTGATCCAGGCTGCGATCGCCGCGATGACCGCTGACGAACTGGCCGGGCGACTGGAGTCCGCCGGGATCGCCTACGGACACTTGACCGATGTCGAAAAGCTCTGGTCGCATCCGGTGCTGGCCGCACGGCGTCGCTGGCGGCAGATCCGCACGCCGAAGGCATCAATCTTGGCGCTACTGCCGCCGGCAACACTGAAGGGTACCCAGCCCGTACTCGGCGACATCCCTGCTCTTGGCGCACATAGCGAGGAAATCCTGCAAGAACTCGGATACAGCGGCGACGCCATTCGAAGCCTCGCCGCGGACGGCGTGGTCACGCTTGGACCGTCGTAGGGCACCAGTGCGCTCTAAACGGCTGCCATTCTGACATCGACGTCACCACATGCGCACCAGGTAGCCTGAAACAACATACTAATTCCAGCGAATACTACTGCTTCCTCCAACGCTTTCTGACGGTCCTGTACGCTTTATAATGACTGCTGGACAGCCTGAATATAGAGGAGGTGCATGGGCATCGACGTTGGTGCGGCTCACGCCCCATCGCTTAGGCCGCAGCTGTTTGCAGCCGCGATCGCCCGCCTTGACAATGGCTTCGGGAACGGGCTGATGTCGGGTCGGCCGACACGGCAGGCATTGCACCGGAGGTTGGATGCGTCACCTTGACCCTGACTGGTCCAACCAAAAGCGCGAAGTGTTCCTCGATTGGGGTGTCTTCGATGCGTATCCGCAGCCGGTGCGTGATGTGCGGGCAGCGGCGGGATTAATCGGTATGAACGAAGGCCGCGACGGCATCTCATGCTTAGTCATCGAAAAAGACACTAGTAGAACTACTTTCGGCTGTATCGAGGTGATGACGCACGGGCTGTATTTCGACAATCGCCGGATTGCGCCTGACGGGCTCATCGGCGTCGGGCACCAATGCTCCGCACGGGCGAGCGGGCTTTCTGACGCACAACGGCATCACCAACTCCGCGGGCGTCATCGGCATCGCCAGACGGCCGTCGAGCTTGCCTGCCGATGGGCGCGGGACAGAACCGTATTCAGCAGCAAACTTGATGGCAGTCGGCGAAGCCACCAACGAGATTCTGCGCCATGTCATGGCTGACCAGTTGATCCCCGGGCGGGCCTGTGGCATGTCTTGTTTCGATCCCGCACTTAGTTCAGTGCCGCCGAAGGATGAGGTTGTGGCCGATGTGATCATCCGAACTCGTCGTAGAGATGACCTCCTGTGCTTGCTGTGCTCCTGTGCTTCATGCTCAGCGCCGGGTCGGGTGCCCCCCGTGCCTGACGGGCCTGCGCGCAGGCGCCGGTTAGGAGTTTCAGATGCGGTTTTGGTGCGGCGTTGAGCAAGGCGCTCGCCTGTTCGGAAAACGTCGGTTCCTGTTTGACACCCACGGGCGAAGCCTGACATTTCGGGAGTTCCGCGACCACGCAGAATCAGCGGCCGCCGGCTTGGTGAAGCTCGGCATCGGTCGAGGAACCCGGGTCAGTTGGCAGCTGCCGACCGGGCTCGAAGCCGCGGTTCTCATTGCCGCGTTCTCCCGGATAGGGGCTGTCCAGAACCCAATTATCATGTCGCTGCGCGAAGCTGAACTACGCACCGTGGCAAGGCAATTCAGGCCTGAATTCGTTTTCACACCCACGGTGTGGCGCGGATTCTCGCATCAAGCGATGGCTGAAGCGTTGTTCCCCAACGCTAAGATCTTCTGCACCGACGTCCCGTTGGGCAACTCAATCGAGGTCGCCCTGCCCAGAGCTGAGCGCAGCTGCCTTGAGCCGCTGCCATTGCAGGACGCCCCGCGATGGGTCTACCTCACCTCCGGCAGCAGCAACGAACCCAAGGCCGTCAAGCACACCGACGAATCGGTTTGGGCCAGCTCGAACACCATGTCAAAGGACTTGCCGTTCGAGGCCGACGATGTGTTTCCGATCGCGTTCCCGATCGCCCACATCGGTGGTGCGGCCGTCATGATCACCGCGCTGCGCATTGGCTTTTCCGTGCAGCTGGTGGATGTTTTCGACCCCGAGAAGACACCGCTGGAGATGGCGGCGGCCGGGGCCACGATTCTGGGTAGCGCCACGTTGTTTTTCAACGCTTACCTGGCTGCCCAGCGTCAGCATGGAACTGCGCGGTTGTTCCCCCGCTTGCGCTTCTGTTCGGGCGGCGGGGCGCCAATAGGCCGCGGCATGGATGAACGTGTGCGCACAGAACTCGGCGCCGCTGGACTCGTCAACGGCTATGGTCTCACCGAATGTCCGATGGTTGGCTTTCCACCGCTTCATGACGACGATATGCGCAAACGATCGGCATGGATGCCGGGCCCGGGTGTCCAAGTGCGAATCGTCAATCGGGATGGCGTGGATGTGCCCGCGGGGGCCGAAGGCGAGCTGCGTCTGCGCGCGCCGCAAATGTTCAGCGGTTACCTCGACTCGTCGCAAAACGCCGATGCCTTCGATGAATCCGGATTTCTGCGCACCGGTGACTTAGCGATCCAAGGCACCTACGGCGAGGTGGTTGTGACCGGCCGGCTCAAGGAGATCGTGATCCGCAAAGGCGAAAACATCTCGCTTCTGGAAGTCGAGGACGTTCTCATCAAGCATCCCAGTATCGTCGACGTCGCCGTGGTTGGCCTACCCGATCAGGACCGCGGTGAACGCTGCTGCGCAGCAGTCGTGCTGGCGGACAACTCGCCGATTCCCACGCTGCATGAGCTGCGCGCGTTTTGCCGTGCCCACGGATTGGCACCGTTCAAGACGCCTGAACAACTTGTCGCCGTCACGGACATCCCACGTACATCGATGGGGAAGATCCAGCGAATCAGATTGCGCGAAGAAATTCTTGCCATAACAAGCGCAGAGCGCAACGAATAAGCGGTGCGAGTTGAACATCGAGTGGCCACTTAGGAAGCTAGTAGGACGGTGCCCATGACACTTCTTATGCCAACCTCAGGCGGCAGATGCGGTAGGGGTGAGTTTGGCGGCGGCGTGTTGGGCGGACTCATAGGAAATGCCGTCTTCCCAGCAGCGCCAGATGACGCGAATCTGGGCGCGCCGCAAGGATGCGGATGGCATGTGGGTGAGTCATCCGCGACATCGAGTGGCCATTGACCTTTGGCAGTGCACTGTCATAGTGTGAATTCACATCGTACACGCCGCCGTACCCTGTCCGCCGTGTTTCTGGCTGCAATCGAAAGGCTCACAATGAAATTCGCTGTCTGTGTGCCTAACTGCATGCATGTCGCGAGGATTACGCAACCGTGGGAGAACAGCCTCACCGGCCAAGGCATTGCCGCTGTGGCGCACCGGGCCCGAACAGCGAGGCTATTCGATGCTGTTCCTTCCCGAACACTTGCCCACCTCCCGCCTCGAGCTGTGCGTCAACCACTATTTCGATGCCACCAGTGCACAAGCCTTCATCGCAGGCGCCACGTCGTCGATCATGCTCGAGTAGTTGTAAAAGAGGTTTGGGCATCGTGCGGATAATTGTCACCGGCGGCAATAGTGGCATCGGTAGGGTGACCGCGAGCGCGATGGCCGCCGCCGGACACCAAGTGGTGATCGGGTGCCGCACGCCTGAGAAGGGTCTGCAGGCCGCTGCGGCAATGACCGGCGATGTCGAGGTCCGAAGGCGCGATCTCGCCGATCTTGCCAGCGTCCGAGAATTTGCCGAAACCGTCGAGTCTGTCGACGTGCTCGTCAACAACGCGGGCGTACTTGCGGTTCCGCTGACCCGCACAACCGACGGCTTCGAGGTCCACATGGGCATCAACCACCTAGGCCCGTTTTCCGCATAGTTGGCGGTTAAGGTTTGTGGTTTTGGATGTT